>JANQPK010000057.1 GCA_028289505.1 Cyclobacteriaceae bacterium | reverse complement strand
GCGGCTTTAGAAACAGCAGCAGATTTCGCGCGAGCTTTCGATGCTACTCTTATCTTATTACACGTGATTGATATACCTTCCTACCAAACGGTATTTTTTGAAGGAGAGGTTCAAACACCGGATAAAATGGCCAGGGAATTCGCCATGGATCAGTTACAGGAGATACGGCAGCAACCAAAGTTTGAGGGAGTCGAGATTCAAGTTATGGTGGGTAATGGGAGAATTTTTAGCACCATTGTAGAGGAAGCTGAAAAACAAACCGTAGATCTAATTGTAATGGGAGCTCATGGTTTAACTGGCTTGGAACAGCTGGTTTTAGGAACCAATGCTAGACGTGTGATCCATCTAACCTCATTACCGGTATTGACGGTGAAGCAGCCACTTCAAGTTAAGCAAATAAAAAAGGTGGTTTTTGCCAGTAGCTTTGAGCAGGTATATGCCTATTCTTTTCCATCCATCTACCAGTATATTGAAACGTTCAATGCCCAGATAAATTTGGTCAAAGTAGTAACTCCTGGTAGCTTTGAAACTACTGCCTACAGTAAAAGGACCATTGATGATTTCGCCGCTTCTTTAAACTTAACAGACTTTAAATCGCACATCATTAACGCAAATTCCGTAGAGGAAGGCCTCTCATGGTTTTGCCACCACTACCATATGGATCTTCTATTTATGCCTACTCACGGTAGAACAGGTATAGCCCGATTGTGGTCTGGGAGCCATACCGCTAAAATGGGACAAGAATATGGAGTGCCAGTTTTCAGCCTCAAGATGCTCAAGATGGAAAAACCCGATGGGGTCATCTTCCCTGAATGAGATAAAATGTCTAGTAAAACGAGAAAAAGCATCTATGTCATGAATATATGAACATATATTCATATATTTGTTTTCTATTGATGATGACCCTAGTTTCAGTATAAAATTGAAAAGATTCTTTCCCATACTGGAGTGGCTGCCACAGTATGATAGATCTTGGTTCAAAAAGGATTTATCTTCTGGTTTAACGGTAGGAGTGATGCTAATCCCCCAAGGCATGGCCTATGCTATGTTGGCCGGTTTGCCGCCAATTTATGGATTGTACGCCTCTACTATCCCAATCATTATTTACGCAATCTTTGGGACTTCCCGACAGCTAGCGGTGGGACCAGTAGCAATGGTGGCACTTTTGATTGCCACTGGGGTAGGGCATATTGCTGAACCAGGCAGTGCAGAGTTCATTGAACTAGCTATCCTTTTGGCACTAATGGTGGGCATCATTCAGTTATCCCTGGGTTTATTCCGGATGGGCTTTATGGTCAATTACTTGTCCCATCCAGTAATTACCGGGTTTACCTCCGCAGCCGCCCTGATAATCGCCTCCAGTCAACTGAAACATTTATTGGGACTTGAGCTCCCCCGAAGTTCTTTTGTGCATGAGATATTCTATCATGCAGTGATAAAGTTAGATCAGGTAAACTTGATTACCCTGTTGCTAGGCATAGCAGGAATTGGAGTTATATTAGGGGCTAAAAGGTATTATAAAAACCTACCGGGTCCATTACTAGCGGTAGTGCTGGGAACGCTGGCTGTCTATACATTTCAATTGGATCAGACAGGGGTAAAAATCGTTCAGGAGGTGCCAAGAGGACTTCCCAGCTTCTCCCCACCCTCTTTTGAATGGCGTTCTATTCAAGCACTGCTTCCCACAGCCATAACCATTTCTCTGGTAGGGTTTATGGAATCCATGGCGGTGGCCAAGGCTATCCAGGCAAAACATAAGAGTTACCAGATAAATGCCGACCAGGAATTAATCGGATTAGGAATGGCTAATACCATTGGTGCCTGGTTTAACTCGTTCCCAGTGGTCGGAGGATTTTCACGTAGTGCCGTAAATGATCAGGCAGGAGCAAATACCGCATTGTCATCACTTATAAGCGCGTCTTTGGTTCTTCTTACCTTAGTGTTCCTGACACCACTTTTTTACTACTTGCCACAGGCAATGTTGGCATCGCTGATCATGGTCGCGGTATTTGGGTTGATTGACTACCGAGAAGCCCTACGGTTGTGGAGAACGGATCGTACCGATTTCTATATGCTGATGGTGACTTTCTTGACTACGTTGGGTTTAGGGGTTGAATTGGGAATACTGGTAGGAGTGGTGCTTTCTTTAACTATGGTATTATATCGAAGTGCTTATCCTCATATTGCATCCCTAGGACAAGTTCCCGGGACTCATGTATATCGGAATGTAGATCGGTTTTCCGATGTGGTGCAACGACCGGATATCTTAGTAATGCGTTTTGATGCTCCACTGTTTTTTGCCAATGCCAATTATTTCTATGACCATCTGAACCAATTGGTTAAAGAAAAAGGACCCGGTCTTAAGCTAATTGTGCTCAATGCAGAATCCACTAGCGGAATGGATTCTACTGCAGTGGATATGTTGGGTGATGTTATTACTGATTATAGGAAACGGGGCATTCCCATTTATCTGGCAGCTGTGATAGGACCGGTGAGGGACATCCTATACAGAAGTGGATTGATCGAATTGGTGGGAGAGGAAAACTTATTCGTGCAGGTGCATGATGCAGTGGAGTATTTTGACAGAAAGGACCGCACCAGTAATGGACCTTTGCAAAAGGTTGCTACACAAAATAATTATTCACTGAAGTGGAAAAGGAAATCATCGGGAATAAAATAATATATGAATAAACAAACATATATTCATATAATTCGTACAAATAATTATGAAGACAGGCACACTAGATATTGAGAAGGTAGAGAAAGTGGCTTTTATCCTGAAAGCAATTGGAAATCCCTTGAGAATCGGGATTATCGATGCACTTCGGGTGAACCACGAGCTTTCCGTCAGTGAAATTAGCAGTCAATTGGAGGCAGAGCAGTCACTAGTATCGCACAATCTATTAAATATGAAGTTAAAAGGCATTCTGGAAAGCCGCCGTAAGGGTAAGAATATCTTTTACCGATTAAAACTTATGGAAGTACTGAAGGTGATCGAGTGTATGGAAACTTGTAATCTTGATGATTTTTAATTGACATAAACAAACAGAGTTAAAACCCGGAAGACAATGAAAATAGAACAGTTTTACGACAAGGCATTGGGACATGGATCCTATGCTATCTTAAGTGAAGGTGAGATGGCCGTGGTAGACCCCGGTAGAGACCCCAAACCGTACTTGGATTTCGCCGATACTCATGGTGCGCGTATTACCAAAATTTTTGAAACTCATCCACATGCGGATTTTACCAGTTGTCACCTTGAACTTCATCAGAAGCTGGGAGCTACCATTTACATCAATCCGAAAGTTGGGGTTACCTATCCATATGAACCCATGAAAGATGGAGATGAGGTTAGGGTAGGTGCGGTCACCATAAAAGCTTTATTCACACCTGGGCATTCACCTGATCATAATTCCTACTTACTACTGGATGAAAAAGGTTTAGCACATTCGGTTTACACCGGAGATTCTCTATTTGTGGGGGATGTTGGACGGCCAGACTTGAGAGAGGGAGCCGGTAATATCCAAATGGAACGTGCTAGTCTGGCCAAGATGATGTACCAGACCATCAAGCAAGTGTTTGAACCAATGGACAACCAGGTTATCGTGTACCCAGCCCATGGTGCGGGGTCCCTATGTGGAAAGCAGATGCATGAAGAAACTTTCAGCACCATCGGTGAAGAAAGAAAACAGAATTGGGCTTTCCAATTTGATGACGAGCAGGACTTCGTGAATGCCCTACTCGAGGATCAGCCCTTTATTCCCAAATATTTTCCAGCCGATGTTGAGATGAACCGAGCCGGAGTTCCCGCATTTCAACATAGCATAAATGAAGTGCCCAGGCTTGATCCTGGAACCGAACTGGAACCCCAAATTACCATTGTTGATAGTCGACCGCAGGCAGTTTTCAAAACAGCACATGCAGAGGGAGCATTAAATATCCAACAAGGAGACAAGTTCGAAACCTGGTTAGGTGCAATCTTAAACCCGGATGAATCATTTTATCTTTTGGCGGAAAGCCAAGATGAGCTTCAAAGTGTAATCGCCAAAGTGGCTAAAATAGGATATGAGAAGAATATAAAAGGAGCTATGGTACCTGGGGAAGGCCAGTTTGATCAGAATGGGACATCGATTGACTTGAGTAGTTTTAAGCAAAACCCGGAAGCATATTTTATATTAGATATCCGTAACCAACCGGAGTTCAAAGCTGAACAGTTCTTTCACCATGCAGTTAATATTCCACTTCATCAATTACGTGAGAGGGCACAGGAGATTGTCACCGAAAAACCCGTGGTTGTGCATTGTGCTGGTGGCTACCGGTCTGCAGCTGGTTACAGCATCCTGTCCTCTGCGTTCCCTAATCACACCATATTTGACCTTAGTGATGCAGTAAAAGAGTTTGCTGAGCAGTCCACGGTGTAGTTGTACAATCTTAATTGTGAATTATGATAGAGTTTATAAGTCAACCCTGGCCCTGGTATGTGGCTGGGCCTCTAATCGCATTAGTGATGTTCATGTTACTTTATTTTGGTAACAATTTTGGAGTCTCTGCCAATCTTGCCACCATGTGTTCCATAGCCGGAGCAGGTAAAGCAGCTGATTTTTTCAAGTTCGATTGGACCAAAAGGATATGGAATTTGGTTTTCGTAGTAGGAGCAGTAATAGGCGGTTTTATAGCCAGTGAATTCCTGACTACAGACTCAGGAGTCGAATTAGCGGCTGCTACCATTACTGCTTTAAATGAATTGGGTGTGGCACAGCCAGGAGCTGAATTCTTACCAAGTTCAATATTTAGCTGGTCAACCCTCTTTTCACTCAAGGGACTGGTGATCATGGTAGGTGGAGGTTTCCTGGTAGGTTTTGGCGCTCGATATGCTGGAGGTTGTACCTCAGGCCACGCTATTAGTGGAATCAGTGATTTACAAATCCCCTCCCTGATAGCAGTAATTGGTTTTTTTATCGGCGGATTGATCATGACCTATTTTTTGCTTCCCATCATCCTCAACCTTTAAGAAATACAAAATGAAGTATATAAAATATTTAGTATTAGGTGTCTTCTTCGGTATTGTGCTTAGTAAAGCAGAAGTGGTTTCTTGGTATCGTATCTATGAAATGTTCAGGTTCGATAATTTTCATATGTATGGGGTGATTGGCTCCGCTATAGCTGTAGGTATTGCGTTGATACAGCTGATAAAGAGCACCCATATGAAATCGTTAACAGGTAGTGAGATTAGCTTTACTCCTAAGAACCGCAGCATTGCTCGCTATCTTTTAGGAGGCATCATCTTTGGGTTGGGTTGGGCTTTGACCGGCGCATGCCCAGGACCCATGTTTATACTTGTAGGCCAAGGAGTAGGAGTGATGCTAGTGGTGATCGCAAGCGCCATCGCAGGGACTTTTGTATATGGTTTGTTAAGAGATCGCTTACCTCACTAACCAAAAATCAGAATTTTATGAAGAAGACTAGCAAATTCTCTGAACTGATAAACAGCGAAACTCCTGTACTGATTGACTTTTCAGCTGAGTGGTGCGGTCCTTGTAAAATGATGCCTCCGATATTGGAACAGCTAAAATCTGAAATGGGTAATGCGGTTAGAATTGTCAAAATCGATGTAGACCGGAATCCGGATTTAGCTTCCAAGTACCGCATTCAGGGAGTGCCTACTTTGGCAATTTTCAAAAATGGTGAATTGCTCTGGCGACAGTCAGGAGTGCAACAGGCCTTCCAGTTAAAACAGGCTCTGGAGCCTTATATTCCGAAATAAGTAAACCATTAGATATGAAAAAATACCAGGTCTTGATCCTAGGTGGTGGTACGGCGGGTATTACCACAGCCGCTCAGTTGCTCCGAAAACAGGCTGATCTCAAAGTGGCTATTATGGAGCCTTCAGAAAAACATTACTACCAGCCCGCTTGGACCCTGGTGGGAGCTGGCACCTATAAATTATCAGACACCGAAAGAGATGAGAAAGATTTAATACCCAAAGGAGCAGTTTGGATCAGGGCATTTGCAGAGGAAATTGACCCTGATAACAACCTGGTATCCACCAGTGAAGGAGGGCAAATTGAGTATGAAAATTTAGTAGTAGCAACAGGGGTTCAGTACAATTGGAACGTAATTCCCGGTTTAGCGGACAGCATTGGTACCAGAAGTATTACTTCTAACTATGATAAGCGATATGCTCCTTACACTTGGGAGTCGTTACAGCATTTCAAGCAAGGCAATGCCCTATTCACCCAGCCACATACTCCTATCAAGTGCGGAGGAGCGCCACAGAAGATCATGTACATGGCGGAACATTATTTTAGAAAGCAGGGGAAAAGGGAAGCGGCCAATGTTATATTCGCTACTCCTGGAACCGTTATTTTTGGAGTTCAACCATTCAAAGCTGCGTTGCAAAAGATTGTGAAGGAGCGCAATATTCACACTTTTTTTTATCACAAGTTGGTTGAGATACGGCCTGAAGCGAAGGAAGCAGTTTATCAGGTAACACAGCCCGATCATATTCCAGATGTCAAAGATCCGATAAACCAAAAGCTGGGAATCCGCATTGAACCTGACGGCAGCGTAGTAATACCATTTGAATTCCTGCATACCGCACCACCTCAAAGTGCACCGGATTTTATCAAGAATAGTCTTTTATCCAAACGTGATGATCCCTTTGGCTTTGTTGAGGTGGATAAACATACTTTACAACACCTACGATATCCCAATGTCTTTTCCATAGGGGACGTAGCGGGAACGCCCAACGCAAAAACTGGAGCGGCAGTGCGCAAACAGGCGCCAGTACTGGTGGAGAACTTACTAAAGTTCAGGCAAGAGCATCAGGGAAATGCTGCTTATGATGGATATTCATCATGCCCGATAGTGACTGGTTATGGAAAGATGTTGTTGGCCGAGTTCGACTATGATAATAACGCCGCAAAAACGGTGATAGTAGATACCTCCAGACCTCGTTGGGACATGTGGATCCTTAAAAAATACCTTCTGCCATGGTTTTACTGGAACCGCATGCTAAAAGGAAAAGGCTGAAAGATCTCTGGTCTATGATTTTAGCCGATAAAACTAAGATTTTAGTATACTACCCCAGCTGAATCACATACCGAAAATCAGGGATCAAACAGCAGAAACTAGAGGTTTCCAACCTATTCATTGGCAGGGGCAAATTTAATTACCTCTCCAAACCTGAACCTGGCGGTAACTCCTATGTTACTGGTCCTGAAATCAAAATCGTCGGTTGTCCTAAAAGCTGGACGCCAATCGATACCTACTACCAAGGGGAAGTCAAAAGCGTATTCCACTCCGAAACTCCCGGCGATATCAAAATCGAAATCCCCCTCAAACCAGAACTGCGGGCCTAAGCCCGGGTAGAACCTTAAGCCCTCCGGACCATTAGGCAACACAAATACCCAATCCAGGTAAGAGCCAATGCCAAATCGATCGAAATATACTGCCGTATGTAACCTGGGAGCCAAACCGACCGGTATGGTAGCATCAAAGGATATGTACTTACCTAATCGGATTCCAGCTTCCAAATTAGACTGGGCTTTGAGGTTTGTAGACAAGCCAAAAAACAGAAAAAATATTAAACAAAATGTCAGCGTCAGTTTCATAAAATAGAATAATGAATTATACCTTGCAAAGGTAGCAGATATACTCAAAGTGCAGTACTTCAATACCTGGGAATTCATTGCTGGATTAGGCATTTTTCTGTTTGGCATGTTGCAGATGGAAGAGGCCATCAAGACCCTTGCAGGGCGCAGTTTTAAGCTATTCCTGAAAAAACATAGTGGTAATAAAATAAAAGGGATTCTAAGTGGTGGAGCGGTTACAGCCATCCTACAAAGCAGCTCTGTGGTTTCCCTTATCGTACTGGCTTTTGTTGGTGCAGGGGTCATTCCCATGCGAAGCGCCATTGCCATGGTTTTTGGAGCAAACCTGGGGACCACCGTCACCGGCTGGTTGGTAGCATTAGTGGGTTTCAAGGTTGAAATTGAACAACTGGCATTCCCGCTGATTGGGGCAGGGACGTTGATGGTCTTGATATTTGAAGGCAAAAAGAATTGGAAACATTTCGGGCAAGCTTTGTTAGGCCTGGGCTTTTTATTCCTGGGGCTGGAATTTATGAAAACCAGTGTCGACCATCTGGCGGAAAACTTTGACCTGTCGCCCTATGTAGACTACAGCCCATTTGTATTTCTGCTGATTGGCATGGTGCTTACCGCTATAATCCAATCGAGCTCAGCCTCCATGGTGATTACCTTAAGTGCCCTCTACAGTAATATTATTCCTTTGGAGTCCGCCGCGGCTATGGTAATTGGTTCAGATCTGGGGACTACTGCCACGGTGTTGGTGGGAGGACTACCTGGTTTGCCAGCAAAGAAAAGAGTTGCCCTGGCTCATTTTATTTTTAATCTGGTCACTGATCTTTTGGCATTCCTGGCTCTTGACTGGCTGCTAATGTTTGTTACTTTTATGGGCGTGTCGGATCCATTGATTGCTTTGGTATTACTGCATAGCACATTTAATGCCTTTGGTCTCATTTTATTCTATCCATTCATCAATTACCTGGCCGATTTCCTGGAAAGCCGTTTTAAGGATAGCTCAGTACATGAATCGAAGTATATACGCAAGCTTACGCCTCAGATACCGGAAGCTGCCTTGCAGGCACTGGATCAAGAAGTGGAACATTTGTTCCACAAAGTCTTCAATCTGGTAAGATCCAATTTCGAAATACCATCTGCTACTTTCAATTTTGATTTGTTTAATTCAGATAGTAAAGCCGATTTTAAAAAACAGTATAAGGATGTAAAGCAGTTGGAAGGTGAAATGTTCCAATTCTACACAGGCATACAACAACAATCTTTAGATCAACAAGATAGTCAAAGACTTAGTCAGCTTATTAATGTTATCCGTGACCTACTACATGCTGCCAAAGGGGCGAAGGATGTGCATGGTAATTTAGCGGAGATTAGGAATAGCACCGATTACACCTTGAACAGTATTTTCAATATTATTCGAGCAGGGCACCTTTCTTTTTATGAGGAGTTGGAAGATCTTTTGCAAGTGGACACCAGTACTACCATGTTTGAAGACCTGATTGAAATGTTACAGAAAAACCAGGTCTTGTATGAAGAATTGTCAGATTCCATATATCAAAACTTGTCTAAGGGGAAGCTTAGTCAAGTGGAGATCAGTACCGTATTAAATATTAACCGCTGGTTGTTTTCATCAAGAAAGGCCTTGATCATGGCCTTAAAAGATTACCGTCTGAATTTTCAGGAGTCTATTGATTTTCAGAAGCTTCCTGCCTCTTTAGGGTTTTGACTTTTGTCATACTATTGGTTGACTAAGTTCATATCATTTAGAGCATTACCATAGTATGTTGCCCCGGCATCAAAACCTATCTAATTTAAAACTATGCAGTTGAAATCACACCTAGAGCTTCACAATGAGCATCTATTGTGGAAGTCAGATCTTAATATGTGGTTAAGAGACCTGGAGGTTTGGGAAAATGAGATGTCAGAACTGTTGGATAATCTTCGGGTTATTGAAAAGGCAGTTAATCATCATGTCGAAACTTACCAAAAGCACCAAACATCCATTCGTGAACACGAACTAGATATTAACCATAAGGAGTTGAATTTAAGCGAGTTGGTTGAAGGTAGTGAATACGATGAAAGACTGAACTCAGAGCATCAAATACTGAACCAGCGGCACCTCTCTCAGCAAGAGGCTCATCAGAGACTAAAATATTACCATTACACCCTAGCTGGGCTGGTCAACCAATTGAAACGCTCATTGGAAAACCATGGTTGAAATTTACTAATCTGCTAATGGAATCATTAAAAAAGTGGCTGGTAGCATTGGATCTAACCGAGCACGATCCCAGTATTCTGAGCTATACCAAATTACTTAGTGATGTTTTTCAACCCGATCATATTGAGTTTGTTTACATCGCAGATCGATTACCCGATGCAGTACACATTCATTTACCGGAGGAGTTAAAATATCCTTCGACAGATGAGTTTCTTGAGAAACTGAATCTGGAGGTGCAGGGATATTTTTCAGATAAGGATCGCATTAGCTGTCAAATCTTGCAGGGTCCGGTTCAATTCGATTTGTGGCATGAAACCTGGGAAAAAGGCATTGACCTGTTCATTGCTGGTAGCAAGCCCAAGCATAAAGGAAGGGGACTTATTCCCCGAAGATTTGTCAGAAAGTCATTTTGCTCTGTATTATTAGTGCCTTTCAATGTGCCCCAACAGATTGAACGCATTTGGATTCCCACTGATTTTTCCCGGCAATCAGGTGAGGCTTATGAATTAGCCATTCAGCTGGTTTCTGGAATAAAGAACAAAGTTGAACTCCACCTGCACCATGTGTACCAGTTACCACACGCTTATTACTATCAAGGTTTTCCCAAAGAAACTATACTTGATGCTATAAAAAACACCGCCCAGGATAAATGTAAAGCATTCAATAACCGGCATAACTGTGATGGTTTTCCGTACCAAATGATTTACTCTGAACTATCCGGGACCTATATTGCCTCAGACATACATAGCCAGGCTTTGGCTCATCAGGTAGATTTGATCTTCATGGCTGCTGGAGGAAAATCCAGGTTCTCTAATCTCTTCTTGGGAAGTGAGACAGAACAAATGGCTCAGAATGAACATCTGATACCTTTGTTTATCGTGAAACAGAAGCGCAATCGCGTAAAATTATGGGACCTAGTTAATCCTAATTAAAACCCTATTTTACCTCGATTTTCTGGGGTTGTTTCTTAGCGAAAGGAACGAAAATCTTAAGCACTCCATTTTGATAGCTGCTATGAATCTTTTCTGCCAAGGCGTCGGGGGGTAATTCAAACCCTCTACTTACTTGAGTATGACCATATTCCTGACGGATCATTTGCGGGTGTTTTACCTCCTCGTTTTCTTTTTTACCTTCCACAACCAGGTGATTTTCATTTACGTCGATTGTGATTTCCTCCTTGGCGAAGCCAGGCATGGCGATTTCCAATAGGTATTCTCCATGATTTTTCGACACATTTGCCGCTGGGGTCATCATATGATCTTCAAATGAATCTTGGCCCATGAAATGATGGGGATCAAAGTACTTGTTGTACCGGTCACCTATTCTCCTGAAAGCTGACGGGTGAACTTTGTTAACGCTAAACATAATTACCTCCTTTTTCCCTTAAGATGCTAAAGATCAACGTTATAAGGAATGACTAATTCAAATCTCAAAAATGATCTTTGTCAAGGTTGTAGCAAGGTGGCTACAGGATGTTGGTCGTTGACTTTTTCCATTACCAATTTGAAGATGGCCACAAAGGGAAGAAATAGCACCATACCTGATGCTCCCCATAAAAGACCACCCATTACGATCACTACAATGGCTGCTAACGCATTGATTTTCAGTCTATGACCTACTACTATTGGAAAAATTACATTAGCCTCTAATACCTGCACAAATGTAAAGACGGCAATAACGCCAAGAGGATAGATCAAGGAATCGTACAACAACCAGGCAATAGCAGTGGGAACCAATGCGCCAATAGTAATTCCGACATAGGGGATAAAGGTCAGAATGGAAGCAATAAAGCCAAACAAAATGGCATTGGGAATGCCGAGTAAAGCCAGGCCCACACTATTCAATACACCTACAATCAAATAGACCAGGGCCATTCCTTTGATGAAACTAAAATAAGTATGAATGCTGTCATCCAAGATCTCCTTCAAATCTTCAAAGGACCATTGTTTGATAATCTGATGTAACGCTTTCACCAGCATGCTGCGATAATATAGCATCAGGATCACATAAAATGGTACCAGTAAAATAAGCACCAGGCTAATGGTGGTCTGGTAAAGACTTTGAGGAAGCCAGTTTAACAAATACTCGGTAAAATTTGTGATCATGGAATTAATCCATTCTTGTTTTTCCAGATCTGTAAAACCCAGTAAGGTACTGGCGTCATGAGATAGTTCGCTTATTGAAGATTCTAACTTCAGTTGCATCTTGGGCCACCTATTCAAAAACTGTCCAAATTGTTGAATCAATAAAATAATAAGCCCGGCGAATAATAGCATCAAGATACTCAGGCTACATAAAATGGAAAGGATTTTAGGCCAGCCGCGATTTTCCAGCCATCGCGTTGAGGGGAATAATATTAAACTTATTAACAGCGCGAAACATAGCGGGATCAACAGCTTCTGACCCACATACAATAATGCCAGCAGGAAGAATACTCCTGGTGTTAAGTTAAGTACATTTTTCCAAGGTGATGCTAGCACAGGCCTGCTATATTAATGAAAATTTTTGATCGAAAGGAATTGGATCGAAGGTTTGCGATTTGGTAGTCATTCATAAATATGACATAAATCATCGTTGCCTTTAATATTAAAAGTAATATTTAGATAATATGAAAGATCAAAGGGCCAGAGCGTTTCACCAAAACCATTCGGAAGACACCTCGACTGCGGACTTTATCCGTGAGTTCATCTACGGTGGAGTAGATGGTGGGGTCACCACCTTTGCCGTTGTTGCCGGTGCCACAGGTGCCAATTTCGACAATGTAGTAATTATTATATTAGGAATAGCGAATTTGATTGCCGATGGGTTTTCTATGTCGGTAGGAAGCTTCCTTTCAGTCAAATCCCAATATGAAAAATATCGCAAGTACCAGCAATACGAACGTTGGGGAGTCGAAAACATGCCTGAGGCAGAAAAGCAGGAAGTGAGATCCATCTATTACCGGAAAGGGTTACGGGGTAAATTGCTGGAGAAAGTGGTCGATGTCATTACCTCGGATAAGGAGGTATGGGTCGATGAAATGATGCAAAGTGAGTTGCACCTAACTCCTGAAAAAAATTCTCCATTTCAAGCGGGATTGGTGACTTTTACCGCTTTTGTGTTGATTGGAGCGATTCCACTACTGCCCTTTCTAATACCGGGTTCCAGTCAATTAGTTAATATGACACCTTTTGGTCTGACCTGTTTATTAACAGCGGTTGCCTTTATAATTATTGGTTATACCAAATCCCATGTAAACCTCACTTCTCGTATAGAGGGAATCTCCGAAACGCTGTTTCTTGGTGCAGCTGCAGCGTTGATCGCCTATTTTGCAGGGTATTTTTTGGAAAGAATGATTGTAAATTGAATTAACCATGAAAAAGATTTTAGTTCCCACCGATTTCTCAGATTGTGCCAATAATGCCTGGAAGGCTTCATTAAAGCTGGCTCATGCTATTGGGGCTGAATTACATTTTCTTCATGTTGCTGACATACCCATGGATTGGCAAACTATGGGAGATGAAGAGAGAATGTATCCTGAAGTGACCAAAAAAGTAAAAGACTACCACAGTCAATTGGATAAGTTGGTTGGGGAGTCCGAGAAGACAGGAGTATCAGCACACAAACATTTGGCATTTAATCGAGACTATCGAGCCATACTAGATCACATTTCGGAGTCCGACATTGATTTGGTAGTGATGGGATCCAGAGGTGCAACCGGCTTGAAAGGATGGATCGTAGGGTCAAATACCCAAAAAATTGTGCGTATGTCGCCGGTACCTGTGTTGGTAATAAAGGACTTTGAGTCCGAGGAGTTCAAGCTGGATAACCTGGTATTTGTCTCAGACTTCAACGAGCAAGTATTGGATCAATTCAAAAACTATGTAGCCTTTGCCAGATTGTTTGAGGCTAAACTATCGCTACTCTTCATTAATACTCCAGAAAACTTTACCGATACTTTGACTACCAAAATAAACATGGGTAATTACGCCATGCACGCTCCGGGATTGGTTGAAAATACCTATATATTCAACCATTATAATTTTCTACGAGGCCTCAATGCATTTTGTGAGCAATATCAAATCGATGCCCTCTGTATGATTACCCACGGCAATACCTCGGGAATGCACCTATTCAATAACAGCCTCACTGAGAAAGTAGTAAATCATATGAAATTACCGGTGCTCACCATGCACTTTACCAAGTAAGTCCGGTCAGCTTCCTTCAGGAAACGCAAACAACGGGATTTTACTGTGGTGCACCAATTGTTTGGTGACACTGCTCTGGAAAAGCCTTTCGAAAAGTGTATGCTTTCTTGGCATTACCGCAATAATGTCAATATCATGGGAATCTATATATTCTAAGATACTGTCTTCCACGTGTTCTCCTTCAATCATGTGATAGCTATGGGAAATTCCCTTCAGGTATTGCTCGAGTAATCTCGCTTCTCCTACTGCTCCAGTATGCAGCTTGTCCAATTTGTCGGTAATGTGCATAATGTGGAGATTGGCGGCAAAAGACAAAGAAAAATCGATCAGAGGCTGGATTACCTGCTTGGTTTTTATGGTATGGTAATCATATGAAAATAGAATATCCTTGATTTGTTCTCGCTCATTGCTAACCGGCACTGCCAGTACTGGAATATCGCATTTCTTGATCACATGAAGTGTGTTGCTGCCTACAAGTTCATCAAAGGCATTGGTAGCTCCATGCGTTCCCATAATGATAAGATCGGCTTCCACCTCCTCGGCAGTAGAAACAATGGCATCTGAGGCAAACGACATTTTTATTTCGTAAGGCTCAGACAATTCTTGCAGATCGGGGAATTGCTGGTACAGTTGCTCGATTTTACTCTTTCCCTCCTCAATAAACTCATCAGCTAGATTGGTGTCTATGGCCAAACCAGCTTCTGCAGCCGGTATCGGAATATGGTAAGCGTGAAGCAATACCAGCTTTGATTCGGTAGATTTAGCAAATCTGATGGCATATTCCAACGCGTTAATCGCACAGTCTGAAAAATCAATTGGAATTAGTATCTTTTTATAGGTCATCTGATCATTTAGTTTATGTTCTTCTTAAGAATCATGCCGCCCGTTGGGGCGGCATGACGGGTAATTCGGGCAAATACTAATATACATATTTACCCACGCAACTAACCTACCGA
Source organism: Cyclobacteriaceae bacterium (assembly GCA_028289505.1). Classification (GTDB taxonomy): domain Bacteria; phylum Bacteroidota; class Bacteroidia; order Cytophagales; family Cyclobacteriaceae; genus SZUA-3. The sequence goes on along the minus strand of JANQPK010000057.1, from coordinate 2,818 downwards.
AATCTGTTTTTTTGGCGCTTTGATTGCGGTGTCTTTTTTCGGAAGTTCGATTTTCAGCACACCGTCTTGATACGATGCTTTAATCTTTTCAGTGTTGATAATATTTGGCAGTCTGAAGGAACGGCTGAAAGACCTATAGCTGAATTCTTTTCGGGTGTACTGCTCCTCTTTGATTTCAGACTTCTCTTCTTTATCGCAACTGATGCTAAGAATTTGATTATCAACGGACAAATCGAAATCTTCCTTATCCAATCCTGGAGCAGCCAATTCAATGTTTATTGCTTTATCGCTTTCAGCAATATTGGCTGCGGGTAATTTTGTAGTCCATCCATTCCCCCAATCATGACTTTCATTGAAGAAATCAGTCAAACTGGAGGAAAAATCAGGAAACATTCTTGAAGCTCTTAGTAATGTCATCGCTACCTCCTGTTGTTTAGGTTAAAAATTCTTTGCTTACGCAAGATGCAATTTATTCCAGTAAAGGGTTATGAGTCCCATCATGGCCACCCATGATTAATATCAACGTCCCAGCCAGTTGCTATTAAACTGTATTCCGATGACTTTAGTCATATTTGCCTTGAGAAATATCATATCCTACAGTTCTTCATATTGAATACTTTTATCGCGGAAACCTTTCCTCTAGCTAGATCAGGATGCCTGTAGACAATAAGCAAATATTCGAGACCCTATTCCATTCGGCCTCTGAGGGCATCTTACTGGTAAATCAGAAGGGAAAAATTGTAAAATCGAATCCTGCTGCTCACCGGATGTTTGGTTACCAGGACCAGCTACAAGGTGTTTCTGTGGATGCTTTGATTCCTGAAAGTGCCAGAGAAACTCATGCAAAACACCGGGAGCTTTACCATAAAGACCCCCAACCCCGGGCCATGGGCCAGAACCTAGAGCTGTTTGCGCAACGCCAAGATGGAACAGTATTCCCGGTAGAAGTGAGTCTTAGTCCAACGGAGGTAGACGATGAACCAGTGGTAATCGCTTTCATCATTGATATCACTGAGCGAAAAAAACGCGAGCAAGTGGAATTGAGTATGGGCAGGTTGTTTGATCAGTCACTCAGTGAGATTTATATCTTTGATCCCGATAATCTGCATTTCATCAGGGTAAATCAAGTTGCAATTACCAACCTTGGCTACACCCGGAAGGAGTTGTACCAAATGAGCCCGGTTGATCTGAACCCGGAGTTCGACCATGAAACCTTTGCAGATAAGATCAAGCCGCTATATCAGGGAACCGCAAATATCCACTTCGAAACCACCCATCAAAGAAAGGATGGTAGTATTTATCCGGTTGAAGTGCATATTCAGACCACAAAATTCGATCTCAAACCAGCAATGATGGCCATTGTGTTGGACATTACTCAACGGAAAGATGCTGAACGACGCCTATTGGAATATTCCCAGCAGTTGGAAGCCAGGGTGGAAGAACGCACTGAGGAACTCAGGGAGAGCCAGAAACTATACAGTGCTATTGCACGAAATTTCCCGGACGGTATGATCAGCGTTTTTGACGAAGACTTAAGATATGTGTTTGTAGAGGGTAAGGAGCTTTATTCGTTGGGTATTACCAGTGATATGCTCATGGGTACCAAATACATGGACCGGTTGGCTCCTGAAGTGGCTCAGCAAACCGAAAACAAGCTTTTAGAGGTCTTTAAAGGCACTGCTAGTAGTATCGAGATCAAATTTAAGGATAATTACTACGTGCTGGATGCCGTACCTATTCCGGATGAAAAAGGAACCATCCCCCACATATTGGTAATTGAAAAGAACATTACCAAAAGGAAAAAGGATGAGGAAAAGGTACGAGGAGCCTTAGAACACGAGAGAGAGCTGAACGAACTGAAATCCAGGTTCGTTTCTACCGCCTCTCACGAGTTTCGCACCCCTCTTAGTACTATTCTATCATCCGTCTCGCTGCTCTCCAGATATACCGCTGAGGCTGATCAGGCCAAGAGGGAGAAGCACATTCAACGAATAAAAAGCTCGGTTCATAATCTTACCGGTATCCTGAACGATTTTCTATCATTGGATAAACTGGAGACCGGTGTGATACAAGGTAACCCGGTACAATTTGATCTGCAGGAGTTTATAGCTGATGTCTGCGATCAAATGACACCCACATTGAAAAAAGAGCAAGCTATTCAATATCAACACACCGGGGAAACGTCGATTTTTTTGGATAAGCAAATCTTAAACAACATACTTTTTAATCTGCTTTCCAATGCCAGTAAGTACTCTGGGGGAGATCCTATTGAGCTAACCACTGACCTAACCAACGGTAGCCTGGTGCTCAAAGTAAGGGATCATGGATTAGGCATGTCCGAGGAAGATCAAAAGCACCTTTTTCAAAGATTCTTCCGTTCCAAGCATGCAATCAACATTCCGGGAACCGGGCTGGGCTTAAATATTGTAAAAAAATACATCGAATTATTAGGGGGTAACATCAAAGTCAAATCCACCCTTGGAGAGGGAAGTACCTTTACTGTTACCCTGGTTCAATCTGAAGCAAATGAAGAAGATACTATTAATTGAGGACAACCCTGAAATGAGGGAGAATACTGCAGAAATGCTGGAGCTGGCCAATTACCAAGTGCAGTCAGCTGAAAACGGGAAAGTAGGTGTAAGAATGGCTCAGGAAGACCCTCCTGATTTAATTATTTGTGATATCATGATGCCAGAGTTGGATGGCTATGGGGTGCTGTACATGTTGGCAAAAAATCCCAAAACTTCCTCAGTGCCATTTATCTTTCTCACTGCCAAGGCCGAAAAAAGTGATTATCGAAAGGGTATGAATTTAGGGG
>JANQPK010000043.1 GCA_028289505.1 Cyclobacteriaceae bacterium | reverse complement strand
CCCTAACAGCCAGTGCCGTGCAGGAAGACGAGGAGGGAGCAGTGGTTGGGGGCGTAACGCTTGGTGCCGCTACCACCGTGGTCGGTATTGGCACCACTTACTTTGGAATAAGGGCCCTAAAACGCAAACGGTTCAATATGGAAGACTGGGTTTTTGTAGTAGAAAACTACTAACCAATTCTAAAAACTAAACCGTTACTTTTCTGCTGCGAAAAATTTGCCATCGGTCAACCTCGATCCCATGTTCGATCACTACCATTTCCTGATGCAATGCTACCGTAGGACAAATGTGCATGGGAACTCCATAGAGTACATCTCCTACTTTAAGATTAGCCGCTTTTGAGGATCTAACCACCAGGTGTTCCTCACTATGTGAAACGAATTCTGCTGTTTCCAGGGCAGGTAAATATACCCTGGGGTGTGGCATCTCTGAAGCCAGTGCCTTGTGCCCCAGATCCAGACACACCAGATCCGGTAGCGGCTTGCTGATAACCCGGGTGATTAACACTGCCGCCACCTTGAATTGCTGATCGGGCATCATATCACTATACCCCTGATCCCATAACAGGCAGGTGCCGGGGCTCAAATTAAACCTTGGATTCAAGGCGTGGACTGGAAACGTAGGTGAGCCTCCCGCTACTATTTCCTCAGCAGGGTCGTCTGAAATTAAATTCCAGACCATTCCCAGCGCCTGCTCGGCGGCATCCCTGCGATGATCGAAATCACTATGCCGTATGTGGCCATCATACAGGTGCCAGCCTCTGAACTTCAGTTTTGCAGATTTAAGAATTTTGCTTTTTAACTCCGAAGCTGCCGGACCTGGAGGTATCCCGGTTCTATGCATACCCAAATCCACATCAATGAATAAACCCAGTAAGTGGTCCGCTGGCGATACCAGGCGCTCTAGTTGCTCCAATGCCTCCATATTATCGATTAAAGCACTGAACGCGGTTTCAGGATATTGCTGCATGAGTTGTATCAACCTGTATATGTTTGGACCGGTAGGCTGATAGGCCAACAATACATCCTTTACTTGGGAAAGCGCCAGCATTTCTGCTTCGGCAATGGTGGCACATTTAAACTTGTTGATCCCCTGTTCCATCTGCAGGGCTATTATTTCCCGACATTTGTGGGTTTTCACATGAGGACGTAAACGACCAGCATCTCCTGCTACTCTGAGCATTTCTTTGATGTTATGTCGAATACGTTCTGGATGCACCAACAACGAGGGAGAGGCTATCCCCTCAGGAAATTCCAATTGATACCAGCCTCCCATGTTAATCCTCTTGTAAAAAAGGATAGCGATAATCAGTGGCAGGCACGAAGGTTTCCTTGATGGTCCTTGGTGAAACCCATCTCAGAAGATTGATCATAGCACCGGCCTTGTCATTAGTACCTGAGGCTCTGGCTCCACCGAAAGGCTGCTGCCCCACCACCGCACCGGTTGGTTTATCATTGATATAGAAATTACCCGCGGCATTCACCAGTTTGTGGGTTGCTAACTCAATGGCATACCGGTCCTGAGCAAAAATAGCCCCGGTCAAGGCGTAAGGTGAAGTCTGATCTACCAGTTCTAGTGCCTCTTCAAAACGTTCACTTTGATAAACATACACCGTAAGTACAGGTCCGAAAATTTCCTCACACATTGTGATGTAGTAAGGATCCTGGGTCAGTATAATGGTGGGTTCAATAAAGTAGCCCGCAGTTTTATCAAAATTACCTCCAGCTATCACTTCTACCAACTTGTTCTGTTTAGCCTGTTCAATGTAACTTGTAATCTTATCAAAAGCCTTTTCATCGATTACTGCATTAACGAAGTTGGTGAAATCTTCCACCGGCCCCATCTTGATCTCAGCCAGGTCTGATAAAACTTTGGTTTTCACCTGTTCCCACAAGTTATCCGGAACGTATACCCTGCTGGCCGCAGAGCATTTTTGACCTTGATACTCGAAAGCACCCCTTACGATTGCAGTGGCAAGCGCCTCAACTTCAGCGGACTTGTGAGCTAGGATGAAGTCTTTTCCGCCAGTCTCTCCTACGATTCTGGGATAACTCTTGTATTTGGCAATATTTGAGCCTATTGTTCTCCAAATATGCTGAAATACCCCGGTGCTTCCAGTAAAATGAATACCGGCAAAATCAGGATGTTCAAAAACAATATCACCCACCGAGGGTCCATCTACATAAATCAAATTTATCACTCCATCAGGAACCCCTGCCTCTCGAAATACCTGCATCAAAACATTTGCTGCATAGATCTGGGTAAAAGCGGGCTTCCAAACCACCGTGTTTCCCATCATGGCAGCAGAAGTTGGCAGGTTTCCGGCAATCGCAGTGAAATTGAATGGTGTCAGGGCAAAAACGAACCCCTCCAGCGGGCGCTGTTCTAGACGGTTCCATATACCGGGAGCAGAGCCAGGTTGCTGCCCGTAAATCTGGGTCATAAAGTGCACATTAAATCGAAGGAAGTCAATGATCTCACAAGCACTATCTATTTCCGCCTGGTATGCATTCTTCGATTGTCCCAGCATGGTAGCAGCATTTAATTTGGCCCGGTATGGACCTGAAATTAAATCAGCGGCCTTTAAGAAGATACTGGCGCGATGCTCCCAGGACATCTCAGCCCATGCAGCTTTTGCACCAAGTGCAGCATTTATGGCCAGTGTTACGTGGCTGGTGTCTCCTTGATGGAAATGCCCCAAAACATGTTGATGATCGTGTGGGGGGCTTATCGGTACCTTTTGATCAGTCTTGATTTGTTCACTTCCGATATACATGGGTATATCGATCACTTGCGACCTCGCCTGAGCTAAAGCCTCTCGAAGCTCCTTTCTTTCCAGAGAACCTGGAGCGTAGTCCCTGACCGGCTCGTTTGACGGTGCAGGTACCTTATAAATTCCTTTGGGCATGGTTTGATTGTCTTGTATCTGGCTGCAAAGGTAACTAAAGCCATTAAATTATGGCAAACCAGGGTTCAGCTAAAGTAGCTTTTTGAGATCGATTAACTGCTCAATGGTAAAGGTAGGTTGCATCTGATCCTGGCAACTTCTTGAATTGTAGTAAACTTGATCAATTCCCGAATTTATGGCTCCACCAATATCGGTAACCGGATTATCACCAATCATCAGACATTCTGTGGCATTCGCTGCTGCCTTTTTCATGGCAAAATCAAAAATTTCCTTATGCGGTTTAAGCGATCCTGCTTTTTCCGAAGTGACCACGGAGTTAAAATATTTTGTCAAACCTGAGGTGGACATTTTTACATCCTGAATTTCATCAAAGCCATTGGTTATAATACTCATTGGATACCGTGCCTGCAGGTACTCCAATGTTTCAATGGCATACGGCATCAGATATCCTTTCCTGGGACAAGCGCTCAAGTACTGTGCGCCCATGATTTCAGAATGTTGAAAATCCTGAATCTTAAGGGATTCCATCACACGCTTAAAACGTTCTTTTCTGATATATAATTGATCTACCTGTCCCTGATGGTATTGATGCCATAACCCTTGATTGATGGTATGGAACGCCTCTTGAAAAGTAGGGATATCGAACTTCCCATACCCCGCTAGGTTAAATTCATGAAACAATTCCTCTAGGGTCTCATTGGCATTAGCCACATGGTCCCATAGGGTATGATCAAGGTCGAAAAAAAGATGTTTGTAGGTTTTCCTCAAACCAGCAGTTGATTGCCCTGAAACCTGTGAATCGCTAATTCCCGGTTTGATTCCAATACTTTTGCAGTACTTAGATCCTTCCGGAGCATGGTATCTTTTTGTAAATATTGAAAAATCAAGTTGACAAAGTCCTTAACTTCCTCTTTAATGTGATAAAACACCCATTGATCGCGTTTTCTGGAGCCAACCAAACCAGAGTTTTTGAGATAGGTGAGATGCCTGGAGGTTTTAGTTTGAGTAAAGTCTAGAATGTGTTCCAAATCCGAAATACATAACTCCGGATAATGGTGAAGCAAAAAAAGTATTCGTACCCGAGACTCATCTGAAAAGGCCTTAAATAGCTGACTACCAAAACTTAGTGGAAAATTTTTTAATCGCATAGCACCGTTTACTGAACCTTAGCGATTAAGTTACGACTCGAATTGAAGAATAAACAATGAACCATTAATATTTAACTGTACGGTATTACCATTGGATTAACAATATTTAACAGGTGGAACTATTTTGCCTATATTTAATTATAGATATTAGCAATTCAGTATCTTTATAAGTCGAACTGTCTCTTTTTTTGAAACCCTGTAGAAAACACATATCGCGTAAGTGTTTGTGGTACCTGCCTTTGCTGCTACCACTGTTTATGTTGTTTTGCGGGATATCCGTTCAAGCCCAAAACCAGCAAGATATCATACAATTTTCCGGGGTTATCGTCGATGAAGACAGTACTTCCACCGGCCTGTTTGGGGTGCATGTTTACGTTCCCAAAGCTGGTCGCGGAACGGTAACCAACCAATATGGGTATTTTTCCATGCCAGTACTGGCAGGTGATAGTGTGGTAATTAGTGCAGTTGGGTATCAAAAGCAAAGCATTGAAATCCCCGCAGAGCAAGGAGATAGCTACACTGTATTGATAGAGTTAGCCACAGATACTACCATCCTTTCCACGGTGGAGATATTCCCCTACCCCACTGAGAAATCGTTCAAGGATGCAGTGTTGGCCTTGAATCTACCAGTGGATGATAAGACCCAAGAAGATAATTTAGGGGAAGAAGTGCTTGCTCGAATGGCTCAGTCCATGCCCATGGATGCCAGTCAGAACTATAAATACTACATGAACCAACAATTCTATGAGCTGCATAATGCCTACGGTCAGCAGCGATTCAACAACCCCTTACTTAACCCGATAAATTGGGCTAGTTTTATCAAGTCACTCAGACGCGGAGATCTTAAGCAAAAGAAGTAGCCCAATCCAGTAATGAAAGAAATTCTTGTGTTTGCCGGCAGCACCAGCCGGAACTCTATCAATAAGAAATTAGTGAGTTTTACCGCTTCCTTAGTTGAGTATGGATCCATTACCTTACTGGACCTGAACGATTTCGATATGCCCCTTTACAGTATTGATCGGGAGAAACAGAATGGCATTCCGGAGCCAGCCCACCAGTTCAAAGCTGAGATAAAGAAGGCGCAGGGCATCATCATGTCTTTGGCAGAACACAATGGCAGCTATACGGCTGCATTCAAGAACGTTTATGATTGGGTATCTCGCATCCAAGGCAACATGTGGGAAGACAAACCAATTTTGCTGATGTCCACAGCTCCCGGGGGCAGAGGCGGAAAATCGGTATTACAAGCCGCCAAATCCCGTTTGCCCTTCCAGGGTGGCAAAGTAGTTGCCACCTTCTCTTTACCAAATTTCAAAGAAAATTTTAGTCAGGAACAGGGCATCATCAATGACGAAATACTTGCTGAATTGAAGGAAAAGGTTTCGTTGTTCCAGGATTCTCTATAGGAGCTGGCCTCAAATAATTTCCAGTACTTGCTTCACCAGGTCCGCGAAGTACTCTCCACTCTGGTATCCCAGCCAATTCATCTCACGAGTCTCTGCCCTCTTCAGTGTAAAATAGTACTTTTCGGGATTCGCGTAACCTAAAAACCAACCGTTGAATGGGGTGATCATTAAAGATAACCCACGTTCTGCGTAGACTTCTTCTAACTCCTGATAATACTCTCCTGATAATTCTACCGGTAATCCTACCAATACAGTATTGGCAATTCGTAACACAGTTATGCTGGCCCTGGGTTTTCCCATGACCATATTGAATAGCCATGGTCTGAAACGCCAGTGTTCACTGATCCTGAAATGAGCCGACCTAAGCTCCAGCGGCCATTCTACAAACTTCAAAGTATTGGTGCTTTCGGTGGTAATCTGACCTTCTAAATCATAGGCATACTGTGCCAGCTTATTGGCATAATTAATCATCTTCTGATGCTCAAATGGTTTACGTCCAATCGGAGTATGACTTCCGGTGGCTCCTGGTGCAAAAGCCGCAAAATCTACTCTTGGTTGATCCTCTAAAAAAGCTATCAGTGGGCCGGGGTAATCCGCAGATAAAGTATTAATATCCTTATTCATGTAAACCGAATGAGCAGAATATGTATTGAATAGACCCATCTGTTCCTGGCTATTTACCATTTTCATCACCCTCAACTTGTTATCTACTTTACCATTCTCATCCAACCGGTTCATCACCAGTCCCTGGGTTTCAACATCGCCGAACCCCACAGAAACGGTATCCAGCATATAGACCGCCCTTGAGATTGCCCGCCCCGTTTGTTCAACTATAAAATCTATGGTTTCCTGGCTATTACCACCAACTATGATCTCACCCAATAGCCCAGATGCCCAACCGCCGATGCTGGTATGGCTGTGATTCGCAGTAAAATAGATACCGTTCACTTCAGGAAAGCGCTCATTGATCATTCTTTTTACGGCGCCTGCCAAAACCGGATGCATGATCCACAGATCATAAGTGATTACCAAAACTCGATTAACCCGGTTATCAAACAGTAATGTCCTCACCTTGACCGAGTCAAATACATGTTGGTATGGTTTAAAGTTCTTACCAGTCAGCCTTACCGGTTCAGGAGGCATGATGGTTGCCCTCCCCCAACCTGCTCTCAAAACCGAAGTTTGTGCTTCTTGTTGCTGCAGCTGATGCTTGAGACTGTCCTTTATGGCTATGGTTTCATGGTAAAAATCGGCCTGGTGGTAAGGTGTTAACTCCACCTTGGTAAATAATACTACCAGTAACATCAGGATCAGAACTATCCCCAGGATTATGGTGCGAAATCTTTTGAGAAGTCTCAATGTTGGCCTGTCATTCAATACAATAATAACAACATGGTTTGAATTATTTTGTAAATTCCACAGACAACTCCACACCTAGTTTGCTACATTTTCAAAGATGGATATTATTCACTACCTCCAAATAAACAGTTCTATTGATTCAGTATATGAGACCATATCGACTCCCAGGGGTATTTCTAACTGGTGGGCGCTCAATGCCACTGGACATTCAGAGTTAGGCGGTATTCTGGAGCTGGATTTTGGTCCTGGGTATCAGTGGCAGGCTCAAATTACCGAAATGGTACCACCGGGTGAATTCGAGGTGACTTTGATCAAAGCTGACCATGATTGGATAGATACTACCGTTGGGTTTCAGCTTACCAACTATGACAAAGTGATCGACCTCAGGTTTTACCACAAAGGATGGAAGGCCGCTAACGATCACTACTATATTTCTTGTTATTGCTGGGCTATGTACCTTAGAATCATGAAGAGATACCTGGAACACGGAGAAACGGTGCCCTACCATGATCGACTTCAGGCCTAAACAAACTCACTTATGATACCCCATGAGGATAAGTAACCTTCAATCCATTCCTTTCGACCACATCATTTCTTGCTTTCTGGAGGCTTTCAGTGACTACTTTGTTAGCATGCCAGATGATCCAGAATATTATCGCTCAAGATGGGAGGCCTCGGGGGTACGCTATGATCTATCTTTTGGTGCTTTTCATGATGGCAAATTGGTGGCATTCATCATCCATTGTGTGACCAACCAGATAGCCTTCAATACTGGCACTGGGGTAATACCGGCATTCCGTGGACAGCGGATCGTTTCTTCAATTTATCAACATGCCTTGCCGGAGTTAGCTGACCACAATATTAAAATGAGCAAATTGGAAGTTATCACCCGAAACCAGACTGCCATTAAGATATATCAGCAAGTCGGCTTCAGGATAACCAGAACCTATCACTGTTTTAGAGGTAATATCAACCCCATGCTACCTGTGGCCCAATTGAAAAGAGTTGACGTTACCGAGCTGGTTTGGGAGACCATCCCAAATCGACAAAACCAGAGTTGGGATCATCAAGAACGGGTGCTAATAGATGGTCCGTACGAATACTATCTGGCATTTGTCGACCAAAAACTGATTGGTGTTATAGGAATCAACACCTCCTTTGGTTATGTGGCGTTGTTGGAATTAATGAGTCAAGACGATACCAGTTGGGGACCGTTGTTGTCTGCGCTAGCTAACTTATCTCCCTGGGTTAAAATCAACAATGTTGACCAAAGACTCGAGGGTAAAGTACAAGCACTGAAGGCATGCGGCCTTGAGAATCCGATTGATCAATACGAGATGGAATTGGTGATCAGCTAGTGGTTAGGGTGGTTACTTGCGAATCACTGGTCATTATTGCATATTAACAGCTGTGTCAAAACTGTTATCACCAACCAATGGATAAGCAAGAGTTCCTGCCCCTGATTCCCGGCATTGTCTACGGTGTAGCTATTGTAAATCTGCTTAAAATTGTGCAACATAAGGTGAACTATTGGGAGGAAGTGTTCTGGGGAGTCTTACTATTGACTACCATCATAAATCATTGGATGGAACTGTATAAAAAACTTGAAAAAATTTGGGTTCGAACTGTGATAGGTCTGTATTATGTCGCCCTAACCATTGTTCTTGTTTTTATTAATACCTAATATTATTAACAACAAAACCAGATGAACTAGAAAGCAATCCCTAAACTATTATGGACAAAACACGAAGAAATTTTCTGAGATCTGTCAGCATGTTGTCAGCAGCCTCTACCCTGCCACTAAGCGCCTTTAGTTTCAAACCTGACACTAAGTTGAAAGTGGTGTTAGTGGGTACCGGAGTACGGGGCGTTAGCTTCTGGGGAAAACGATTAGTTGATGAGTACGGTGATATTCTGGAGTTCGTGGGATTATGCGACATTAATCCCGGAAGACTGGCTTATGGTAAAAAGTACATCGGAACCAAGTGCCCTACTTTCACTGATTTTGATAAAATGGTGCAGGAGACTAAACCTGACCTGGTGATTGTAACCACTAAAGACTCTACTCATCACGAATTCATTATCAAGGGGCTGGACATGGGCTGCGATGTACTAACCGAGAAACCACTAAGCACTGACGAGCGGAAGT
>JANQPK010000030.1 GCA_028289505.1 Cyclobacteriaceae bacterium | reverse complement strand
AGGTAACCGAAGAAATCGCTGCAGTACGTGGATTAAAGCTAGGCCAAACGGCAATCAGTCCAGCTACTTTTAGTGAGGATTTAAGTACTATAGAAGATTTCAAGGCTTTCAGCGATCAGGTTCGTGAAGTTTCAGGAGGAATTCCTGTGGGGTTCAAACTAGCAGCCAGTCATATTGAAGAAGATATTGATTTCGCGGTGGAAGCTGGGGCGGATTATATCATCTTAGACGGGCGAGGAGGAGGTACCGGAGCCGCCCCAATTATCCTTAGAAATCATATCTGTGTTCCCACCATTCCCGCACTAGCGCGGGCCCGTAAGCACCTGAATAGGTTAGAAGCTGATCATGTGACCCTGATCATAACCGGCGGCCTGAGAGTTCCCAGCGACTTCATAAAGGCACTTGCATTAGGCGCGGATGCCGTAGCTGTATCTAATTCAGCCCTGCAGGCCATTGGTTGTCTGGGGATGCGAGCTTGTCATACCAATAACTGTCCGGTAGGAATAGCCACCCAAAAGGATCACCTGCGCGCGCGGTTGGTCATTGATAAATCGGCAAAACAGCTGAACAACTTCTTCAGCGCTTGCCAGGAGTTGATTGCGGTAGCCACCAGATCGATGGGCTATGATAATATTGCCCAATTGAATTCAAAAGACTTGACCACTTTTGACTATGACATGCACAGGTTGACCGGGATCAAATTTGCCGGAGTCACCTTTTAATGGTGGGCGATTAAGCAAGTGATCACGTGTATTGTATGCTTATTTTATTAACTTAAGCGCGGTTATATTACCATTTGGTAACCGGCAAACTTTTTAAGGTCGTATGAATTTGATTGAAGCTACCCTTAGTAAGCTTTACAACATACAGTACTATTTACAAAATTTGGATCCTGGGATTTATAAAGCACCATTGGGAATCCTATCAGATGCCAGTATCGGAGAACATACTAGACATATCCTGGAGTTCTATCAATGCCTATTGGATCAGGGCCATAGAGGTTGTGTAAACTACGACCTTAGAGTTAGGAACCGATTAATCCAAGAGGACCCTAAAGAAGCAGACCGCTCCCTGAGTGCAATTATTGAAAAATTGCCTTTGCTGGTCACCGACCAAAAGCTGCGGTTGGAAATATGCTACGATCAAGATCAGGGTGAAACCCTATCTGTGGAAACTTCGTTGGAACGGGAACTAGTATACAATTTGGAGCACGTAATTCATCATTTGGCCATTATTAAAATTGGTTTATCCGTGATTGCACCGGAAATGATGCTTCCTGATGGATTTGGCGTGGCACCCAGTACCATGAGGTTTAGAAAAGAATGTGCACAGTAACCTACATCCCAAAAGGGAACCGTAAATTTTTGCTGGCTTCCAATCGGGACGAAAATCATCAAAGATCAACCAATACCGTTGTAACCAAACTACTGGGCACTCAAAAATTACTATTCCCGGTAGACCCTATCTCAGGAGGAAGTTGGATTGCTACTTCCAGCTTCTCTAAAGTGGCTTGTGTTTTAAACGGGGCATTCAAGAAGCACCAACATAGTCCACCATACCGTAAAAGCCGTGGCCTGGTATTACTGGATTTCTTTCAGTCAGCTAGTGCGCAACGATTTGCAGATCAATACGATTTTGATGGTATTGAGCCGTTCACTATGATCATGTGTGAGTCTTCGGGCCTTTTCGAATTCAGGTGGGACGGCCATATGCCAAATCTCACTAGGTGCGACTCTCGGTTGCCCCAAATCTGGAGCTCTACTACCTTATATGATGAAACCGCACAACAACAGAGAAATACTTGGTTTCAATCCTGGTTAAACCAATGCTCTGATCCCAGCATGCTGGATCTGGTTCATTTTCACCAATATGGTGGCGAACAGGACCATTACAACGGTTTCGTAATGAATCGCCAGGGTAAGGTACAAACCATTAGTGTGACGGCTATTAACAAAAAGGAAAGCCATGCCAGCATCTATCACCACGATCTTATAGCAGATCAGTTTTCAAAACATCAGATTGACTTCTCAGAAGATGAAGTGGTGGAGTCGGTTTAAATCTTCAAATTTCTTAATTCGACTTACAAATTGGGAATACTGGCCCTTTGCGGTTATATACGCTCCAGGATTCATTTACTGGATCTATTTATCAATAAAAGCTAGGTCCCCTTTCTTTTTTAGTGCGGCAAATCCGGGGATTGAATCAGGAGGTCTTGCCGGAGAATCTAAGATCGGGATTTTGCGACGACTTCCATCGGCTTTAATACCCAAAACTGTTTATGTTTCCTGTAATGAAGAACCCAAAACCATCGCGGAGAAAATGGACCGAGCTGGAATCAAATTCCCGCTGATCGTAAAACCCAATATTGGATCCCGGGGATTTTTGGTGCAGAAAATTTCTTCATTTGAGGAGCTTCTAGCCTTCCTAGACCAGCAGCAGGTGGATTTTTTGCTACAGGAGTACGTAGACTATCCGGTCGAAATCAGTGTGCTATATTATCGCTTCCCAAATGAACCTAAAGGCCATATCTCTTCGGTTACCCTGAAGGAATATCTCAAGGTTACGGGAAATGGAAAATCAAGCGTTTATCAATTAATTAAACAAAAAGATCGAGCGAAGCTTCAAATGCGCACTTTGATGGCCACCCAGGAAGAGCGGATGAGCTATATACCTGATAAAAATGAAACTTTGGAATTGGTTCCATTTGGAAATCACTGTAGGGGTGCCACTTTTTACAATGGCAATCATCTGGTCAACCCGCAAATGGTAGAGACCTTCGATCGCATTAGTCATCAACTTGATGGCATATATTTTGGGCGATACGATATCAAATGTAAATGTTTAGATAGTTTGTATAAAGGGGAAAATTTTAAGATTTTGGAAGTAAATGGAGTGGGTGCTGAGCCAGCTCATATCTATGATCCTAATTACAGTATTTTTCAGGCCTTCAGGGATATCAAAGAACAATGGTCCATCATTTATCAAATAAGTAAGCTTAATCGCCGCAAAGGAGTCAAGTTCATGTCATCGAAGCAGGCTTATCGTACACTAATGCACATTTTCACCTATAAAAAATTGGCTACCAGTAGATTGACTTAGATCGCCACTCATTGGGTCTGATGTATGAATATTGATACTATAGCATACGGAATGGTAATACTAGCGGGTACTTACCTGTTAGTTGGATTACTATTTTGCCTGATCCTATTTATAAAAGGCATAGCAAAACTGGATCCGAACGCTGGAGAATCCGGGATTGGGTTTAAAGTTTTAGTAGTACCCGGGGTCATCACTTTATGGCCCCTACTTTGGATCAGATGGAACAGGAATAAGAAATCATGATACCAAAACAAAGGAAGCGACACGGTTACACTTGGATGGTGCTAGCAGTCTTGTTACCAGTGGGCTTCCTTTTAGCCTGGGCAGCGATTCCCTCCGGTAAAACTGAGATTCCAGGCGGGGAGGTTGAAGGGATATCCGTCAATCAAGCAAATGACGGTGATAAACAGATATTGAATATAAACATCAGTAAACCCTTGGCATCACCTGGATTCCTGGTTTTGTTGGGCAATGAAAACTCAAATGATCCAGATTCGAGTACCTTGATTGGCCAGATTTATGGAGCAGGAGACTATACCTTCTCGTTACCAAATCTGGATTCTGCAGTTGAACCCATTCAAATTCTGATCTATAATCCGTTTAACCAAAAAGTCACACATCGGTTTACACTGTAATTATGGGATTGGCATATAAAGCGGTTACCTGGAATCGGCAAAAGAAGATCTATGACATCGGAATTTTACTTTTAATTGCGGTTTACATGTTGGTTTTTGTGGTGTTGACTTCAGTACTACACCCAGAGGTACCTCCACCAACCTTGATCATTAGGTCTACTGGCACCTTGGCATTACTTCTACTGCACATCATCTTGGTTATCGGGCCTTTGAGTAGACTGGATAAAAGATTCTTACCCTTGCTATATAATAGGAGACACCTGGGAGTTATCATGTTTCTGGTTGCCCTAGTGCATGGCGGGTTTAGCATTTTGCAGTTTCATGCATTTGGAGATCTCAATCCTATAGTATCAGTAATCACCTCCAATACCCACTATGGAAACCTAATGAGGTTTCCCTTTCAATCTTTGGGTCTGGTAGCCCTGATCCTATTATTCCTGATGGCAGCAACCAGTCATGATTTCTGGCTACATAATTTAGGGCCCAGAGTTTGGAAAAGCTTGCATATGATGGTATACCTGGCCTATGCGCTGATCATTATGCATGTAATGCTGGGTGTAGTACAGTTGGAAGACTCCCCCTGGTTAGTGGGTACTCTGGGTCTAGGAATGTTGCTGGTAGTTGGGTTACATCTGGTGAGTGCTAGAAATACCTTTCAACTAGACCAGGCGGTAAAGTCTGGCGATGAACAGGGCTTTGTATATGCGGGCGAGATTGACGAAATAGAGGAGAACCGAGCCAAACTGATGCGCTTTGAAGATCAGAGCATAGCTATATTCAAATACCAGGGAAAAGTGTCTGCGGTGGACAACGCTTGTAAACATCAAAACGGACCGCTTAGTGAAGGGAAAATAGTAGATGGTTGTATTACCTGTCCTTGGCACGGCTATCAATACCTACCTGAAAGTGGTGCTTCACCACCTCCGTTTGAGGAAAGAATATGCACGTATCATATAAAATTAATTGGAAGCAGTATTTGGGTTAATCCACATCCCAATTCCCTGGGTACCCTGGTAGAAGCTGCCACCATTTCGCCGGAAGTATGAAAGAAGAGTTTTATATCGGATATGGCGATAAGATGCCCAAACAAACTGCTGGTTTTATCAAGAAAGTGGTGATTTCATTGCTGGTGACGGTTGTAATCATTGGGGTGGTTTTATCCTCAAAACAACGGGGATTTTTAGAAAGCACTTATGAGTATTATCAGGATACGGAAGTAACAGGATATTTGATTGGGCAACCAGTATCAGCGCTTCAGGTGACATGGGGTTATGATCAGGAGAAAAACCCTATCCATCAGATCATTCCGGTAGTGGCCTTTGGCAAGAAGGGAGGCAAGGAATTGGTCAATGAGCATCTTAATACCCAGGTTACGGCAAAGGGGAAATTGATTTACTACGACGGAAAAGTTTTGATGGAAATTACCGAACCCAATCTTATCAAACCCATAAGCACGGAAAACTTGAGTAAAGTGAGTATGCCAATAATTGATTATGGTGGTCCAAAGACTTTAACAGGGGAGATTGTAGATGCCAAGTGTTTCTTTGGTGTAATGAAACCCGGACACGGCAAACCACATCGCGCCTGTGCCATCAGGTGTATTTCAGGAGGTATACCAGCGGTGTTTCGATCAAGAACCCAAGATGGCACCATCGATTATTATTTGATCGCAGGTCAGCTTGAGAGTACTGCATACGTTGGAGAGTTGGTAGAGATAACGGGTACCACTAGTAACTTTGATGACTGGAAGTTGCTAAAAATTGATGGAATAAGCCCGGTGGGAATGAGGGAATGAGGGAACAATAGATTGAAGATTATAGATTAGAGATTGAAGATTAGAGATTGTAGCTGGAAGCTTGAAGCTAGTAGCTGGTAGATAAAAAAAGAGCCCTGAACATTCAGGACTCTCCTTATAAAATCTGGCGACGACCTACTCTCCCACCGATGAAGGCAGTACCATCAGCGCTGCCGGGCTTAACTGCTCTGTTCGGAATGGGTAGAGGTGGACACCGGCGCTGTAATCACCATAAATTCTTCAATATCT
>JANQPK010000029.1 GCA_028289505.1 Cyclobacteriaceae bacterium | reverse complement strand
GATTATCCGATCCCAACCCATAACTAAGCCAGGAACCAATACTAGGTCGGCCTGGTAATTCGGAGCCAGTTTGCAAAAAAGTGATAGCAGGATCGTGGTTGATGGCCTCTGTATACATTGACTTTATGAAACAAAGATCATCAGTAATCTTTGCGGTATGCGGCATTAGGCTGCTTACCCAAGCACCACTGGCTCCATGCTGCTGGAAATCCCATAGGGTTCCGGCCAGGGGAAATGAGGCTTGCCCAGAGGTCATCCCAGTTAATCGCTGTCCTTTTCTTACACTCTCAGGCAGATCCTGGCCATTCATCTGGTTGAGCAATGGTTTATAATCGAAAATGTCTACTTGAGAAGGCCCTCCGCTTTGAAAAAGGTATATCACTCTCTTGGCCTTCGGAGTAAAGTGTGGTGATCCCAATACACCTCGATTTCCCACGCCAACATTGTTTGATTTACCAAACAATCCTACCGGTTCTAGTAAAGATCCCATAGCAACCGCACCCAAGCCCAAGCTGGTCCTGGTTAAAAAATCCCTTCGTGTGTAGTTTCGGTGTTGATGATCACAATTCATAATTCCTAACTAATAATTACCTTTTGATATAGGCTTCATCATGATTGATCATAGTACTAGCCACAGTAGCCAAGGCTGCGGTAGTGATTCTGTCAAGGGATGGGTCCATGGGATATTCTCCAACAGATAATAGTTCCTCAATATTCTCAGGCCGTTGTCGATATCGATCTACCTGAGTGAGATATAGTTCCTCTAACAGTTTAAGTTCGGTACTTTTTGGTTTACGACCTGTCACCAAGCGAAAACCAAGTTCGATCTGGTCTTTCAGATCTCCATTGGATTCTTTTTGCATCCTCTCTGCCAGAATTCGGGCACATTCTACAAATTGCGGATCATTCATAAGTACTAGTGCCTGGAGTGGGGTATTGGTAGTCTCCCGCTTGACAATGCACACATCACGACTAGGTGCATCGAATGCGGTCATGGCCGGATGAGGAGAGGTTCTTTTGACGAAGGTATACAAACTCCGTCGATACAAACTATCCCCTGGAGTGACCTTATAACGAAGCAGCTTTTGAGAAAAATTACCCTTATCGATCCAAAGTCCTTCCGGTTGATAAGGCCTCACACTTCTACCACCAACCTGCCTGACCAACAATCCACTGGCTGCTAAAGCGTTGTCTCTGATCATTTCAGCCGGCCAACGGTAACTGACTCCTCTGGCCAGCAGTTTGTTTTGAGGATCTATTCGTATCAAATCTTCGTTAATTTCGCTGGATTGTCTGTAAGTATGAGACATTACCATGACTTTTAGTAATGCTTTTACATCCCAGTGATTTTCTATCAGATAAAGGGCCAGCCAATCCAATAACTCCGGATGAGTGGGTAAGGCACCCTGAACACCGAAATCCTGGGGGGTACTAACCAGTCCACTGCCAAACAGCATTTGCCAATAGCGGTTTACAGTTACCCGTGCGGTCAATGGGTTGTCCTTTTGAAATAACCAATTTGCCAAGCCCAGCCTGTTGGCAGGCAGTGCTTCCGGAAAACCACCCAATACCTTAGGAGTCCCTGCCTCCACCTGGTACATCGGATCGCTATAGATACCTCTTTTGTAGGCATAGGTCGATCTCGGTTGAGGCATTTCTTCCATCACCATAATCTCTTTCACCGGATCCATTGCCTCCAACCATTGATTGCGTAATTTCTTCAACTGCTTCTGATATTGGATCACTTCCGGTTGCCGTTGTCTATGGTGATCCTTGATCATAGATTGTAGCTTAACTTCAGAAATAATGTGGTCATCAGCTTTTTGAAAAATTGAAGCAACCTCCAAAGCCGTTAGGCGACTGCCATACAAGTCAATCTCATCGATTACTCCTTTAAACACCCCATCCTCGCCGGTAAATGCACGGTAGCTTTTAGCTACTCGAATTGGCCGGTGCACCGGTACTGGTGAGCCGAAGTTAATGGTCTTAGCAGTTTTGTATAGTTGGTCAAAAGCGATTTCCATCGGTGCTTCCAGTCCGTTTAAGTATAGCTTCGCCCCTTCTGCCTTACCTGAACCATCATAAGTGAAGAAAGCATGAACCCATTCATCTGTGGAAACAGAATCTTTTGAGACCACATGCAAATAATTATGTGGCAGGGAGTGGATGAATCTAAAATTAAGCCGGTTAGATGAATCCAGGTAAAAATCCCAACCCCTCCAGAAATTGTTCTTCTGTCCTGCGGTACCCATTAAGGTCTGGGTCTTATGCAGTTCCTTTTTAGTGGTATTGAACCACATACCACCTGAAAATGACGCTGTCCATTCATAGTTTGGAAGGTTGTCAAGATACAGCTCGTCGTACTCTCCTTTAAACTTCAACCCATTGCCCACTTTTCCTGTTACCAATTCCGGATAGCCAGGACTACTGGCGTTGCGATTGTTGTCTGCTATAACTCCTTTTACTGGCTTGTCAATACCAGGCGGTTGCTTGAGATCTGTTTTGGTTCGTTTCCGCAGTTTTTCCAGGGGATAGTGTCCCAACTGATCCGGGGGTTTTAACTTGTCCAAATCAATATTCAAGTCCAGTTTGGGTTCCAGTTGAGATTTTACAGAATCTAGGGCATGATTAGCAGTTGATATTTCTGCTTCTAATTGCTGAAGAATTTCCTCGGTTTCCCCTTCCATCAATGGCAACATCGGCCCGAAGTTTCCATCATCACCAGTCATACCCAGTTCTTTTATGTTATTGAAGAAAGCGGTAAGCTGGTAGTAGTCTTTCTGACTGACAGGATCAAACTTGTGGTCGTGACAACGGGCGCAATTAAGGGTGAGTCCCATAAATGCAGTACCTACTGTTTCAGTGCGATCAAATACATAATGCAACCTGAACTCCTCGTCGATTATTCCTCCTTCGGCGGTCATAGGATGATTTCGATTAAAAGCAGTAGCGACTTTTTGATCGGTGGTTGCGTCCGGCATTAGGTCTCCTGCAAGCTGCCAGGTCACAAATTGATCATATGGCATATTTTGATCAAAAGCATTGATCACCCAGTCTCTCCATGGCCACATCAACCTCCACCCATCCGCATGCATGCCGTGTGAATCGGCATAACGGGATAGATCCATCCAATCCATAGCCAAACGTTCCGCGCATTCAGTTGATGCCAGCAGCCTATCAACCTCTTTCTCATAAGCATCAGGATGGTTGTTAGAGAGGAAACGGTCAATCTGGTCAATGGTGGGAGGCAGGCCGGTTAGATCCATGGAGACCCGGCGCAGTAACCGCTGCTTATCTGCTTCAAGGCTGGGATTCAAACCTTCAAGCTCCAATCTTTTAAGGACAAAATGGTCAATTTCGTTGTTGACAGGCCAGTCTTCATATGCCAGTTGTGGAATTTCTTGGGGGATTGGAGGTTCGAAAGCCCAGTGATCTTTCCATTGAGCACCTTGCTTTACCCACTTTAGCAGAATGGCCTTCTCTTTATCAGAAAGTTCAAGATTTGATGCTGGCGGGGGCATCATGATTTCAGGGTCATCGGACAAAATTCGATGGACCAGTGAACTGCCATTCAGGTTACCTGCTTTGATTACCTTCCTGGCTTCCTGCTCTGAATCTAAACGCAGTTCCCCCTTCCTGGATTCCTCATCAGGTCCATGACAGGAATAACAACGGTCTGACAGAATAGGACGAACATGAAAGTTAAAATCAACTTGTTCCGGCAAGGTCTCAGCGGCCACAGCTACTTGCTCCGGAACTTCCACAGAACAGGAGCTAAACAACCAAATCAAGAACAATGGCAACCAGGGCCTGAAGCATATACCAATCATGTTACAATAAAAATACTAAATAAATTCTTTCAATTGGCTAGGTAAGCAAGTTTACACATTGCTGCCAAAAGTCGCTGTAGTGCTCCCAATAAACGAAATTACAGGCCCAATGGGGAGCAGGGTCAGAAGTGTAAGCCAGCACCCTGCCCTTTCCTGTTTGTCTAAGAATAAGGGCTGGATCCGATGTTTGCTGATATCGCAACAGCACATTACCCTCTTCGATTTCCCTGGTCTTATTATAACCGAGAATTGGAGGGCAACTGCTTAAATCCAATCCTGAAAACTCCTTTAATCCAGCTTCAGTGTATTCCAGACCAAATCCTTCGGTGCTTTCCACCAGATCTTCAATATCCAGACATGATACCGGTAGGATTTCTCTTAATTGGGTCCTTCCCCACCCTCCTTTGCCCAATTCTCCGGTAAAGGAATACCAGCCACCTAAAAACATAAAATGGGTGCCCGAGGCTGCCGCTTCCACGGTCAGTCGTATGCGATCCGGAAAGGTCAAAGGCTTGCTACCGAACTTTTCACGATCAAAGAAAGAGGGTGCTAATTGAAACAGTTTGGCATCAACATCACTAAATATGACCACATCATATTCATCAAGAACCTTTTCATAATCTCCAGGACCAAGTTTATTGTAAAAGTCCCAGGCAGAGACTGATACTACTTCGTGTGCCCCATTTTCTTCCAGAGCCTCCTTTAACCATTTTCCATAATTGAAAATATCCAGTCCTTTAGCGGAGTAATGGAACGGGGTTTCGGCGAATACTGGTCCGGTCAAAACCGCCCAGTCACCAACGTAGTAAATCTTGGCCATAGATTAATAGATTACAATTGACAATTTACAATTAACAATGCATCCCGTAACTCGCAACCCGTATCCCGTAATCCGGTAACTAATACGTTGCTCTTCCACCGGAGATATCGAAAATACAGCCTGTGTTGAAGCTGGCTTCTTCAGATACGATCCAGCAGGATAATGCAGCTACCTCCTCTACTTTGCCCAACCTTTTCATGGGTATCTTGTCTGCCATATATTGCAAAACACTTGGGTCCGTGGCCAAATTCATTTCGGTAGCGATTACTGCCGGTGCAATGCCATTAACGGTAATACCGCTTTCTGCAAATTCTTTGCCTACACCTTTAACCAATCCCATCAGCCCCGATTTACTGGTGGCATATCCTACCATGTTGGGATTGCCCTCCTTTCCTCCAATACTGGCCACATGTAAAATGCGACCGTAACCATGCTTCAACATATAAGGAATTACCAGCTTGGTGAGTAGAAATGCCCCGAGTACATTGACATCCATTACCCGTTCAAATTGATCTACAGGGTAGTCAATTATGGAAACACCGGTGGGGCCTACTATTCCTACACTGTTGACCACAACATCCAACCTCCGGTTCAAGTTATAAACTGCTTCAATAGTCTCTTTTAATTTGGACTCATGAGTCAGATCCAACTGAAACCCCAAAGCCTGATGTCCCTCTGACTTGATTTCATCCACTTTGGTCTTGATGGCTTCTTGATTAATATCAAGTACAGCCACCATAGCACCCTCAGCAGCTAAGCGGGAAGCCACTGCTCCTCCAATTCCCCGGGCTCCTCCAGCCACAATGGCTACTTGTTCATTAAATCTATGTTCCATTGGGATTTTTAGGGTTTTTCAACTGATCAAACATCTTTTGAATACTCCTGGCTCCTCTTAAACCAACCAACACTGTAACCAAAATATACCATAATATGATGGCTCCCACAAAACAAGTCCAGAACCAAAATGTCATTTTCTTTGGAATTTATTTTTCATCATAGAACCAACCACCATGGCTATAGCGGTAATTAAATAGGTGGCAGAACCAACCTTATAAGGACCTACCGATAAAACCAACCCCTGGGTACTTTCCAGTTGTTGTAGAATTAAATATCCCACAGGTATTACTGATCCTACTACTATAGCGGCAATGGCACCCCAATTATTGGCCGCTTTCCAATAGCAGGCTGCAATTAGGATTACACTCATACTGGCTAGATAAACGGTTCCTGTCACCTGCATATAAACCCAAAGATCGCCTTTCAAGGGATACCATAATCCATACAATAACAAGAACACACCAATCAAGGCTATCAGCACCCTATTCCATCGAATAGACTTTGCATTTGACCACATGCCTTGGTGAATAGGCTTCATAATATCGTTATAAATAACAGAACTCCAAGCGATCATGTAGGACGAATTGGTTGACATATCTGCCGCCAGCATAGCCGCAACCAAGATACCAAGTAGCCCCACAGGGACCACTGCAGCTAGCAGACCAGGCATGGCTAATTTAACATTGGTAACATTGGGGTCAGGGCCAAAATAATGCAATGCCACTACCCCAAGAATGACCGGAATGGTAAACCGAACCAGGAAAAAAGGGCTGGTACCCTGATAAATCCGCTGGCCGGTCTTGACATCCTTGGCAGCCAATACCCTGGTTATCATGGTTTGCCAGGTTAAAACCGATGCAAAAGCGGTTAGCAGATCCAGCGCAATTCTGTCAAGTCCATAGGTTCCATCATGAAAAGGATTGAAGGCGCGATCTCCGATATTTTGCTCCAGTGATAGGTAAAGCTCAGTCCAACCGAATTTTGAGATCAGCAATAGCACTACTGAAATCAACCCTATTCCCATCACCACAAACTGTAAGTAATCCGTCACCAGCACTGCCAGCATACCTCCAAGAATGGTGTACAGTGCGATGCCGGCCAAAATGATGGTCATTATAATCTCCAGGTAACTTAAGTCAAATCCACAGACCACTGCCAGAAAATCTCCTGCCTGCCTCAGAAATACTCCCATATTGAGCAACCCTCCTAAAACAATTACCACTCCACTGGCCCACCTAACTTTTTCACCAAATACGGAGTCGAACAGTTCGGGAATGGTGATCACATTGCGCATTCTCAAAGGCTTTATGCAAAAACCAGTATAACCTACCAGTAGCATGGCCAGAGTGAGGGCGATACCCGGGGTTATTCCTGCAAATCCATACTTAAAGCCTAGCTCTGCATTGGCCATGCAGGTAGCAATACCAAATTCTGTAGCTGAAAGGCTGGCTATTCCCAGGTAAAGATCCACTTTCCTGCCAGCCACTAGAAAATCATCTAACTTCTGGATATACCTTCGTACCCAAAGGCCCGCGGAAATAGTACCAATCAAGTAGAGCAACACAATTGGCCCATCGACAAACCAATTAAAATTGGTCATGTCAGGGCCTACTTGTTACTCAAATCCTGCACCACCCTAACCAGTTGGTCAACCACAATTTTTGTGATTTGAACCCCTTTCTGCTTAGAAGCCGCTCTGGGATCTCCAAAAATTCCATTAGGGGTCAGTTGCTTCATAGAAAGATAATGAGATACCTCAGGGCCATTTAATAGGTCTGCCTGCGCCCACTCATGATCTGGTTGATTGGCCCCTTGTTCGATCTTATCGGTATGTACCAATTCAGGAGCTATCAGTAACATTAATGATGTTTCAAATTCTCCAGCATGCCCGACTCCACCAAAACCAGTCTGGTTGAGTTTAAGTAACTGCTCTCGAGATAAACGCCACCATGATGTCATAAAAAGTTCACAATCAACATACTTATTGCCAAGTTCTTCAATTATCACTTGACCTATACCTTGATTACCACCATGGCTATTTAAAAGTATGAAATTGTTAAAACCATGAAAGATCGCCGATTGAACCACCTGTTCCACCTGTTCTTTAAAAACTGAGTGACTCAGTGTCAGGGTTCCGGGAAAATCCATATGATGCTTAGAGCAACCAATACCGATAGCCGGAAGGATCAACACTTGATTGGGAATAGCTTGGTGTACTTGTAAGGCAAAGTGTTCCCCAATCATGCGGTCAGTGGCCAATGGTAAATGCGCCCCATGCTGTTCGGTAGCTGCGATGGGTATAATCAGCGGCGTATTGCGATCGATTTCACTTATTTGAACGGAGGTAAGTTGGTCCCAAATCATGATTTTGCCGCCCACATTTCAATTTCTACCAAAAGGCCTTCAATTAGATCGGTTCCAACAGCAGTTCTCACCGGCAGTGGCTTGTCGAAGTATGTCTTGTAGATCTCATTAAATCTTGGCCAATTCTTTAAGTCTGTCAGATAGACATTAACTTTAAATACATCATTAAGATCACATCCGGCTTGCGACAATTGGGCCCTGCAGTTTTCCAAAGTAGCTTTTGACTGGGTCTCAACAGTATCCCCAATTAGTTCGCCTTCCATATCCAGCGCAGCCTGCCCAGAGATCACTACCAGCTTGTTCGATCTAACTTCCAGCACCGGTGAGTAAGGCCCAGCGGTTTTGTGTTGAGAAGCGCTGGCTGGCAATTTTATGGGAGGTTGAGATTGAATCGTACCTGAAAAATGTGGCATATATCCCACAAACCCTGCGATTTTCCAGGAACCATCTATCTTTCTACAGCGATAAAGGGTTTGCCAATCTGTTGGGACCAATTCTCCATTTGCTTTGGCAATGCTCCCTATAAACTTCTTATGTACCAATGCGGAATTTCCTGATATTTCAATGTCCCTAAGGTGTGTTATCCTAAAGAATGCCTGTTCCAGATCTTCTCCCCATGCAGTAGCAGCAGTTTGTTTTGCTTGTCTTAGCCACTCTGTCTTATAGGTTTCAAGATCCGGAAAACCCATGGTCCAAGCATCTGGATTTGCTTGTCTGCCACTATCAATACCCATAAAATTTTCCTCAATGAAATCACCGGCTACCATGTCCCAATCTTGGGCTATGTATGCCTTAATATCTCGCTGAACCAACATTTCCCAGATATCTCGTCGGTCGCTGTCGTTTGGAAAAGGATTGTTATGCACTTTGTTTAGTGTTTTAGTTCTTAGTTGTAAATTTTTAGTGGCACGATGTTTCATAAACACCCCAATCACCAATCTCTAATCATCAATCTTTAATCTTTATACTCTTTTTTACTAACCAGATAATGAGCTATTGCTTCCAGATCTGGTTCGATACCAAGTCCTGGTCCCTCTGGTAAATGAGCGTAAGGAGGAGTTATTTTCAAAGGCTGCTGGAGCAGGTCATGCTCTCTTATCAATCTACCAAAGATATCACCAGGCCAGATACAGGAAGCGGCAGCAGCTGAAGAGTGCAGGTACATTGCTTCCAAAATGCCCAGATCCACTTCGGACCCATGCCAACAGGGGTAACCGGCAGCATCAGCTATGTGGTCCAATCGCTGAAAATTCGCCAGCCCACCATTAAAATTGAAACCATCAACAGCGGATAGCTGGACCGCCTGAATGGCATCCTGAATACGCTGACCCTGTAGTATATAAGGTAATGAAATGTGTCTCACCATAGCAATAGAACTGTATTGCCGCAGTGAAGCGTACTCATGCAACTGCCACCTTGGAATAGGATCTTCCAGACACAAAACGTTGCCAATTTCCTGTAATCCATCCAGACGTTTGCGTACCTGAAAAGCATTTTCCCATCTTTGGTTGGGGTCAATGATTACCTGCATACCAGGGGCTCTTTCGTCGATAATCCGACACCATGCTAATACATCATCCTCAAGGTCACTCTTGAATTTAATACAGTCAAATCCCTGCTGCTTAAAATTACTAACCAAATCACCTACCTCATCAATCTCTCGGTGACTGGACCAGGCCCCAACACGTACCTTTTGGCGTACCGGACCTCCCAGTAAGTCAACCACCCTGAGATCATGAGATTTAGCATAGGCATCCCAAATAGCACATTCAAATCCGTCATACTCACGACAAAAGGTAAAGGGTAGATTTTGCAAGGTCAGATCCTTCAAACTCATTCCCAGTAGCACCCGGGCAATCGCCTCTACCTGACCCCAGTCATGATCCCGGTATAGTTCCCCCCAACCGATAATGCCACTATCCAGTTCCAGCTTAAGTATGATCTTGGACAATTGGTCGAACTGCACTTCCCACGCTGCCTTCGCTCCTACTGGCAGCATATGTAGGGGTTTATTAATACTTTCACTGGCAACCGCACCTGGTCTGGCCGGCACCTTTACTTCATAACAGGTTATGTGATCTATAATCATTCTGATATACTAGGTACTAGTTTCTTGCTACTATATACTAATGTCCTCTATCAACAATCTACAAAACCTTGAACATTGAACATTCAACATTGAATATTGGACATTGTAGATTGCTATTCCCGTTCAGTGAACTTTCTATTAAAGATCAAGCTGGTAGTTCCTTTATCCACATACAGTGTCTGCCCGGTAATGGCGCTGCTCAAATCTGATAACAGGAAAGCCACCGCATTGCCGCACTCAATTGGTTTGATATCTTCCAATATGGCTTGCTGATCCAATGGAAAATCTTTTAGCCACTTTTCCGGATCGTCACTCCAGGTTTTAACCAGGTCCACATTCTGTTCAGCCTGTACCAACCCCGGACCAATAGCATTGACCCTAATATTATGCGATCCCAATTCCACCGCCATACCCATAGTAAGTCCTTCCACAGCGGCTTTGGCACTGGCATATATGGCATACCGAGACATAGTGGCTAAGGCATTTACTGAAGAAATATTAACAATACTCCCTGGCCTATTAGCTTCTAGTAATTGGTTGACAAACAGCTTTGAAACCTGCCATACCCCTTTTATATCTATGTTGTACAATCGGTTGAACTCCTGTTCAGAAGCCAAGTGTGCTTGTTT
Source organism: Cyclobacteriaceae bacterium (assembly GCA_028289505.1). Taxonomy (GTDB): domain Bacteria; phylum Bacteroidota; class Bacteroidia; order Cytophagales; family Cyclobacteriaceae; genus SZUA-3. Next base: position 5,027 of record JANQPK010000029.1, on the reverse strand, counting down.
ACTGAGGCCAACGCCGGCATTGTTCACCAATCCATCGATAACACCCACTTCCTGTTTTATCTGTTCAAACATACCCGCTACCTGAACGGAATCTCCGATGTCGGCTGCAATGGGAATGGCATTTTTATAGTTATTGGCAGCAGCATTGGCTTTTTCCAAACTAATTTCATTGAGAATAATATTAGCGCCGAACTGCTCAAGCGCCTGGCAGACCCCAGCGCCAACGCCAACACCACCAGCACCAGTAACCAGTATTTTTTTATTATTAAGGTCTATCATCACATTATACCAAATGTTTTGAAAGCCTCAGCAGCACTCATACCTTCTTCCAGGGCTTTCCTAACCAATTTTTCACCTCTTACCTTTTCTAAAGCCTGATTAACTACTTCCTGCTCAAATTGTTGTGGGATTACGCATACTCCATCTAGATCCCCAAATATTATGTCGCCAGATACAATTTTGACACCGTCAATAGTAATAGTTGTACGGTAATCAACTACTCTTCCACGATAGGCCTGATCTTGTGCAAACCTTCCGTATGAAAAAGTCGGAAAGTCAAGCTTCAACACCCCCGGAGTATCTCGGGAGTAGCCATCTATTACCGCACCCACAGCACCCAGTTTCATGGCTCGGGTGCTCATTAATTCACCCCACAGGGCATACCGTGGAGAAGCTCCTGTACACAAATAAACCTCATTTGCTTTCAAGTCATCTAAAGCTTCAAAAAGCAACCCATAAGCCTCTTCAAAAGGTATTTCTGGATCATAATCGGTATCCTCCACCAACAAAGGCATAGCCCGACCTGCTACTAACATATTATCCCTTAGAGGTTGAATTTTGGGTGGAAGAAACTGGTGTTGCAGCTCCATCTTATCCATAACGTCCCCGATAACCGCAGAAAACAATTCCTGCCGCATTACCGTCAGCATTTGTTGGTCAGACTCGAATTTCATTTCAATAATAAAATTTGACTTAGTAACTCGTATCCAATAGGATCTATCTGACTCAATTGTGGGGAGAGATCAAGTATGGCGGAATCGTACTGCTGGTATTGCGCCACTACCCATTGATCCACTGCACGCTCAGAATGCTCTAATTCACTTACTATTTTTTCTACTTCGTTCTTTTTTCCACTACTTTCCAGACTAAGCAATCCCAGGATGTTGGCGGGATGTCCTTGCTGATAATGCATCAAGGTATAATCCTGTATGGCTTTCTGAGAAACTCCGAAATTCGAATTCTGGCCTAACTTCTCATAGCAAATACCCTGAAGATAATCTATCTGCCTTTGCTCCGGGGCATAAGGCTTCCCTACTCCCAGGTTCTCCGGCCATTGCTTTGCCTGTTCCAGTAAGGTTATGGCTTTCTTATATTGGCCTCTTTCCATCAATCTTAGGGATTCTCCTAAATAGGCGCGCTCGTAGATACTTCTGCTTTCACCAGCACCCTCAAAGGGTAGAATCTGAATTTTATTTAATTGACTGATGCATTTACCATACTGTTTGTTGTGTAGTAAAGATCTGGTATAAGTGAGGCCTAAATCATAATTTTCAGGCCATTTTTTATGTGCAGCTTCTGCTAATTCTAGCTCCTGCTGATAGTTCGCTTTTTTGGTATGGTAAGCAAGCATCTGATTCCAGACCCTCCAGTTATCAGGAGCCAGTTTCATGGCTTTTTCAAGATCAGTTAGTGGCTCGGTACCGTCAAATTGCTCCAGCAAAGCCGCTCTTGATAAATAAAACACCGATTCGTCGGGATTCGACCGATACATATTCATCAGGCGTGCAGCCTCCGACAGACGATTTTTATCCCAATAGATTAAACCTAGATAGTATTTGAACTTCCAATGATTATCGGTTTGCTCGGCCCATTCCAACACCGTAGCCGTCTCTCTTCTAAAAGGAAATACAAACTCCACCTTCTCTTCTTTAACCTGTTGCAGCAGCGCTGATCGAGCCTGTTCGTTATCCTTCTGCAAAAAAGCCAGCCATAACCTGGCCATTGTGTGGTCTACTTCTGACAATATAGATTGAGCAAGCTGGTTTTGCCCTAAGTTATAGTAGTTTATGGCCAATTCAATTAAGGTTTGCTCGGCGAATTCGCTTCTGAAATGGTTCTCCAAATTGTAGGATGCCTGGTTCAAAGACATCTCATAATGTCCCAGGTGATTAAGCGGGTCTAAATCCAGTAGTCTTGAGCGTATATCTTTGGCCTGTTGTGGCTCACCTGATAAACGATAAGCCACAGCCAGCGCCTGAAGTGCGGCAATGTTATTCTGATTGTAAGTCAAGGCTTTCTTTCCCAATTCTTTGGCCTGAACAAGTTTACCTTTAGCAAGCGTCAGTTCGGCCATCTGAGTATAAGCAGCTGATCTAAACTCCATTGATCTGGCTGCCCATCCAAAAGACTCCATAGCGTTGGCATAATCACCAATAGCGCGATAAATATTACCCGCCACGTAGTTGGCATGTGGTCGGTAGGTGTCGATTGCCAGGGCTAAGTCGACTTGCTCCAGTGCCTGTGCATAATCTGCGTTATCGAACAGCATTTCGGAAAGCCATACTCGCGCTTCGATATGATAGGGATCTTGTTCTAGACATTCTTCAAAAAAAGCTTTGGCCTTGCTGAATTCTCGGTATTGAAGTGCCTCCAATGCTTGAAAATAGGCCTCTGTTGATGGGTTAGGATTTTGGAATTCAGGATACTGGAACGGACGCTTGAGTAAATTCTCTTTAGAATTACTCTGAAAATGAAGATCCATTTCCTTAACAGACACCTGATAAGCCGACCCCCTTGGTATATCTACAGTCTCTTTAACCACCTGGGATGGTTGAAACTCCAGGGATTTTTTGAATACCTCTTCTCCAGATGCCTGAACCACCAGGGTACCGCTACCGCTACTGAGCGCATTGATGCCTATTTCAATCTGTCCATCAGTTTTAGTTATATGCATGGCAGCTTTAGGGCTAACCTCAGTCAAACCACCTATCTGATTAAACGGAAACCATATCTCATACCAAGTATCGGTATAATGCGAGCCAAATGGAACTTGGGTGATGGGGTTTTTATGATTACCGGGTGAATACTGATCAAACAAGCGTCCTGCTTGAAACTCAATGTATTGCCCATCGGTATCAGTTAACAAGTCTTCCCAAATACCACCGGACCTGGACAGGGCCCATAACCAGAGTTTCTGACCTGGCATCTCCTCATAGGTGGACCAATGACCGAAGCCATATTCCTGATCGTGAAAGTATCCGCCAAAAAAATCGTTATACTCACCTACAACGTGGTAGGATTTACTTCCCCCGAAGCTATTCTGTGCATATAGGGCCAGATTGTGTCCCTGATGGTCAACCGGCCATGGCATTGCTTCTCCACTGTGCCGCAGGTATTGATCACCTGGTGTAAAAAACTCCAGGTCGTCTGTAGCAAACGCAGCTGCGGTCATCCAGTTGTAATAGCTTTTACTGCTGGGGGTGGGATTATACCACAGGGATTTGGTTTCAAAATATGATTTATCCGCTGGAAGGGTAATATTGACCCGCCAGTGGGTTCTGGAGGGTAAATCAATGTTTCCAACAATACAAATGACACTACCATCATCATTTTGTTTTATGGCATAGTCCACTGGGGTTGCAGTAGAGGGGTGATGCCCAATTATTCCAAAGTTGAATTCGATACCACCTGAAGTCCATGGGCCGCGCATGGAGATATTCCGGAATTTCATTACCTCGTTGCGATAAATAAACTCCTGCCCCGTGGTCTTATCAATAGCACCCCAAACCTTTCCACCAACCTGTGGTAGTACAAAGACTTGTATATATTCGTTTTCCAGGGTAATAACGTTCCAGGACTGCTCACCGGACTTATGGCTGTATCCCTCAAACCTGTGATAGGGATAAATTTTAGGGTTTTCAGCCAGTATAGGGATTGGATTTGGGTCTTCAAAAGGATAAGTAGAAAAAACTTTTGCTTCTTCGATAATAGTAGCCTTTTGTCCCCTTAGCTGGGTAGAACCAGGGATTACCAAAAGAAATAATAGAAGCTTAACGATCTTAAATTTCATCCATTATTCGGGCATAAGATACTCTGGGTTATACTGGTATACCACTACATCTTCATTATTCCTGGCCCAAAGCATCAGTTTCTTTCCTTTCGGTCCCGAGATCTTTACAATGTCGCGAACCTCTCCCTTTACAATCAAGCCAGTTTGATTGACTGGCAAAGAAATAAATCCACCATTTCCATCTCCTTTTAAAAGGCTTCCATAACTGGCGTCATACTCGCCGAATTTAACCCGGGTTCCTTTAAAATTTCCACCTAATAGGATATCCTTCACGTTATCGCCATCCATATCCGCCACCAAAATTCCGAAGACCGGAGACACTTGAGCCTCTACAGGTAGCGTCACGAACTTAAAGCTGCCATTTCCCTGGTTTTCAAAATAGCCGGTAGACAACTCATTGGCCTCCAATAAAGTAGCATCAGCAAGTTCTTGTGCACTGAATATATCAGTTATTTTCTGATCGGCATAATCGGAATAATTAACGTACTTCTTTTTTATCAATGGCAGTTGTTTCTCCATATCATCTTTTGAAAACGCCGGGTAACTCTCCCCATCCATATAGTAGCATAATATAGGATCTACTTGGCCGTTACTATCGAAATCCTTGCTATACAAGGTAACTGGTTTATCTGCAGAAGCCCTGATCTGGGAATTCCATCCGAAATTACCGGCGACGTAGTCAATGTCTCCATCATTATCCAAGTCAGCCGGGACAATTCGATTCCACCAACCTGTAATTAATGAAACATTGGCAGCTTGCGTTACCTCCTCCAACTGACCACCTGAGTTCTTAAATATTCTCATTGGGGTCCACTCTCCAACAAGTATCAAATCCGGTATCTGGTCCGAATTAAAATCGGACCATATGGCATCAGTGATCATTCCCGGATATATTAGATCCGGGTTAATTTTTTCTGTTATATCCTGAAACTTACCGGAACCGTCATTTTGAAGCAGG
>JANQPK010000021.1 GCA_028289505.1 Cyclobacteriaceae bacterium | reverse complement strand
GGATATTGGCTAATAGCGACTTGTTTGACTGAGCTTGAGGGTTCTTTCATCACCGGTACCAGGCTGGTGCCTTCCAAGTGATCGGGAAGCGGCAAACCTGCCAATTCACAAAGAGTGGGATAAATGTCAACAAATTCTGCTAGTGAGTTGGTGATTTGACCCTTAGGATTTTTAGGGTTCTTAATAATCAAGGGAACCCGGGTATCGAGCTCAAAATTGGTATGCTTGCACCAACTGCCATAATCCCCCAATTTCCAGCCATGATCCCCCCATAGAATAATGATGGTATTATCTAATAAATTATTTGCTTCCAAGGCATCCAGTAGTTTACCAATTTGGGTATCAATCATACTCACAGAAGCATAATAGCCATGGATCAGGTTCCGTGAAGTATAGTCGTCTAGTGTCCCTGATGCTGGTATACCATGATATTTTCTAAGTTCTCCGAACTGGTGCAGGGCCAGGTCAGGCATCCCACTGGGAGTCATGCGCTGCGGAATGTCAATCTGATCCGGATCATACAGGTCCCAGTATTTCGTTGGTGCCACGAAAGGCAGATGAGGCTTTACAAAGCCTACTGCAAAAAAGAAAGTAGAATCTTTAAGCTCACCAATCCTTTTTACTGCATATTCCGTAGCCACAGCATCTGTCATATGATGTTCTGGAGCACGGGAGCGATAGTAAGGGAGCTTCTTTTCTTCAATGGTTGGGAAGTCGCGTTCCAATCCTATGGTATCACCATGAGATATAGGCTCAGGTCTCCACATTTGAGCAGCTGGTTGAGACCAGGATAGCTGGTCGTCCTGGTTGCCATGACCTGTATGATAAATTTTGCCCACCCTTTCGGTGTAGTAGCCGTGTTGCTTGAAATGTTGAGGAAGTGTAACTACATCCGGTACTTTATTACGGAAAAAAGTATATAGGTCGTATATACCCATGGCATCTGGACGAAGACCAGTAAGCAAGCTGTTACGGGATGGGGCACATACCGCTTGCTGACAATACGCCTGGTTGAAAACAGTTGACATGGAAGCCAGACGGTCAATATTAGGAGATATGATATGGTCTGCACCGTAGCAATTGAGCTCTGGACGCAGGTCGTCCACGGCTATAAACAATAAATTGGGCTGAGCATGGATTTCAAATTGCAGTGACAGCAGGAACCACAATATGATATACAGGTATTTCATATTACAATATAAGACCAATTAGCAAAATGTGGAGTGGCCAACCAATTGCTTAATAAGAAAAAATATTAGAGATTAAGTGTTCTAAATATCAATCAAATCGATGAATAATCTTCTGGTATGGAGTTTCGCAGTGCTGATATTTTCAACTTGTAATCCTTCAACAAACCACCAGGCACCACTTCCGGTAGACAACCGACTATTGCTGGCAGCCGGTGAACTTAGTTATCAAAGTATTATTCTGCAATGCAGATTCATTCGCACGGATACTCTGGTGAATCTGGATCTGGAGGGTATTCCAGCACAGGGGTACTTCGAAATATCTACAGACAGTATCTTTCAAAATCCACTACAAACCGAAATTTTAGATGCAACAAACAACAATGATTTTATAATACGCAAGTTGATATCAGGCTTAAAGCCAGCACAAAAGTATTATTACAGGACCATAGCACTAATCCAGGGAACGGCCGATTATCTTTCCAGCAGTATAGGTTCATTCACCACCCTCCCAGAGCCTGGAATTCCAGGTAGTGTGAGCTTTATCACCTCCACCGGATTTAACTACGAAAAGTTCTATGGCATTGATAAGCCGGCTACTGAAGTAGCATCCGCAAGAGATCAACGATTGGGGTTTGAAGCATTTGAAGCGGTTAAAAAGCTAAAACCGGACTTTTTTGTAGCCAACGGTGACGTAGTATACTATGATAAGCCTGGAAATGAGGATTCCGAGTATTATGCCAAAACCAGAACCCAAATGCAGGCTAAATGGCACCGCTATTTCTCCATGCCCAGGAATCGGGATATGATGCTGGAGGTTCCGGTGTTTTACCTGAAAGATGATCATGACTACCGATACAACGATTGTGATACCACCGATCAGGAAAAAGCACTGCCTACCCATCAAGATGGGATTGCGGTATTCAGGGAGCAGACACCGGTGGTTGATCTGCGGGACCCTGATGACAAGACCTATCGTACTTTGCGGGCAGGTAAACTGCTTCAGATGTGGTTGGTAGAAGGAAGGGACTACCGCAGCCCAAACCTGATGGAAGATGGACCCGATAAGACCCTGTGGGGTGCGGAACAATTTGCCTGGCTCAAACAAAGTCTGCTGGAAAGCGATGCTACTTTTAAGATCTTGATATCACCGACGCCTTTGATCGGACCAGACGATGCCTATAAGAAAGATAATCATGCCAATTTTGGGGGATTCCAGCATGAAAGACAGTTGTTTTTTGACTGGCTAAAGCAGCATGATTTTCTGAATAAAAACTTTTATTTGGTGTGCGGGGACCGCCACTGGCAGTACCACTCTATTCACCCGGATGGATTTGAAGAATTTAGCTCGGGGGCATTCGTAGATCAGAATTCCAGGGCAGGCCGTCTACCCGGTGATCCCAAATCCACAGATCCCGATGCCGTGCTTGTGGTGCCTTACATTCAAACCGAAGGCAACAGTAGTGGCGGTTTTTTAAGGGTTGAGGCTAGCCCGGAGAATGGTACTCCAACCTTGAGCTTCACTTATTACAACACCCATGGCGAGCTGTTGTATACTACTACCAAACAGCAATGAAATACTATCTTATCGCTTTTTTATTTCTGGTCCTGATACCAGGGGTTGAAGCACAAAATGATGGGATAACCTTTAAGCAATTGGGTGAAGTTGTACCTCGTCATGCACTGGATATTGCAGCCAATAATTGGGCTATTGGTGCAGAGACCATGGATCGGGATTTGGTTGAATATGACAGTTGGAAGCACCACCTGGGGCCATTGGGAGCAAAAAAAGTCCGGCTTCAGGGGGGATGGGCTAAGTGTGAAAAACAGCGGGGCATTTATGAATTCGACTGGCTGGATGAGATCATCGATGGCGCAATCGCCCAGGGAGTGGAGCCTTGGTTACAAACCTCCTACGGCAACCCCATTTACCCCGGAGGTGGCGGTATTCACCTAAGTGCTGGTTTTCCCACTTCTGAAGTGGCACTGGCGGCTTGGGACAATTGGGTACGAGCCATGGCCGTTCGCTATAAAGACAAAGTTAAGATTTGGGAAATTTGGAACGAACCGGATAGCAAGGACCACAATCCACCGGAAGACTATGCCAGGCTTTATACAAGAACCGCTGAAATAATCAAAGCCGAAATTCCGGATGCCACGCTTTATGCATTATCCATCGCCAGCATTGGAGAAAAAGGGCTTAATTACGCGGAAAGGTTTTTGAAATATCTACAGGGTCAACAGAAAGTGCATCTGGTAGATGAGATTACCGTTCATGGCTACACCTATAACCCGGATGAAGTGTATCCACAATACCAAAAGTTCCTACAGATCATTAGGAAGTACTCAGACCGTATCAGATTGAGGCAAGGTGAATTGGGATGCCCCTCAGAGAACCAGGAAATTTATGCTCTAAGAAACTATGAATGGACTGAATTGTCACAAGCCAAGTGGGTGGTAAGAAAGATGATGGGTGACCGCGGCAGGGATATCCCTTCCAGCTATTTCCTGATTATCGATATCGTTTATACCCATAATCATAGCGAATTGATGGATCAGCCCAAGCGCAATACCAAAGGACTTATCAAATCGAACCTGCAGCGCAAGTTCGTGTCCAAGAAGCAGTCATACCGAGCTTATCAGGCAGTAACCTCAATTTTTGATCATAGTCTGTCACGCATCAAAAACTACCCATACCAAGTTGATTCAGATTCTTCGCCGTCGCTGTTTGCTTACCGATCAGAAAATTTTGACCAGCAAATTGTGGCCATCTGGTTTGATGGAGAAATTCCCACCAACTCCAATTCGAAAACGTACCTGACTTTTAAATTCCCCGCAGGTAATTTTGAGCATCCAGTTTATGTGGACCTCAGAACAGGTTTGGTTTATGAGATGCCGGCGGCATCATTTAAATCAGAAGGAACATTTTATACCTTCAAAGACATTCCGGTGTACGATTCACCAGTACTGATAGCGGAAAAGGACCTGATAGACATTAAATAAAAAATCATATGAGTTCGAGAATTCTCATTCCCTTTATCCTATTGCTGGCGGCTTTCAATATCGACCCCTTACCCAAACTTTTCGTAGCCGGAGATAGTATTTCAATGCAATACGGCCCGTACCTGGAAGTATACCTGCAAGGAATCGCCGATTATGAGCGAAAAACCGATAATGCCGGCGTGGATCCTTCCCTGGGGGTGCCTGTAGTAAACGGTGGTGACTCTCGTATGGTGCTGGAATACTTAAAAGCCAAGACTGAGGACCCTGCTTTCCAACCAGATTACCTGCTGATAAACTGCGGGCTTCACGATATCAAGCGCGAGGTTGCAACCAGCAAGTTGCAAGTGAGTGCCGACAATTACCGGAAGAACCTCCAAGCCATTATCGAATTGGCGGCTAATAGGGATATCCAGCCCATTTGGGTGCGGACTACCCCAGTGGTGGATTCCATCCATAATTCAAGGGCCAAAAAATTTCAGCGATTCTCCTCAGATCTTGAAACCTACAATGAAATAGCAGACCAAGTGATGACCGAGAACCAAGTTCCAGTGATTGACCTGTATACTTTTACCTGGAATCTGGGTCTGGAGCAATTTATGGATCATGTGCATTACCATGAAGAAGCGAGAAAGTTGCAGGGCGCTTATATTGCAGGCAGCTTAGCTGATCTAATGTCTAAGAACTAAATATCAGTCTTCAATCCCCAGTCTTCAGTCCACAATCCAAATCAACTGCCAAATGCCAACCGCCAAGTAACTGCCAACTTTCAACTACCGGACAATCATAGTTCATCTATATAGTTTGTTTGAAATTCCGATAGCTCCACATCTTTCTCTTGCAGCCACCCTCGAAAATCGTCACGAATTTCCCCGGTCCAAGCACTATCGATCTGGCCAGCAGTGTAGGTGCCGGCTTTCAGGCGTGCAAAACCAAATTCATCTCTCAAACGAATAACCTCTGAGGTCTCCACCACTTCCTGCGCCAGGTGGGCTGGTACAAACATGATACCTTCCCGAAGGCCCAGTACCACATCTCCGGGCATCACTGCAGCTTGGCCTATGTGAATAGGTGCGTTGTAGCTGATGACCATGGTCTTGTCGTAGGTCTGAGAGGTGGAGGGGTGCCAATTTCGGTTAAAAACATAAAAGTTTTTCAATTCCAGTACTCCCGCCAGATCACGACACCCGCCATCCACTACCATACCAGTACCGGTTCTTTTGTGGATCATATTGGCCAGATTGTCGCCAATAAAGGCCCCACCAACTTTTTTACCTAGCAGGTCGGCTACAATAACATCATCTTCTTGCAGTTTATCCATTACCCAATGTTTATCACGCCCTGGCAGCCCCTGGTCCTTTCCTTCCTGAGCTACTACCTCTGAAATGTCAGGCCGATTTGGCAAAAATCCGATGGTCACCGCCCTTCCTACTAATACCGGATTTTCATGGGTCATTACCCAGTCCTGTTCAAACTGGTTGTTGTATCCATGACTCCTTAAAATGCCCCAGGCCTCTTCTACAGTAACTAATTTCATTCTTTCCAGAATGTCCTTGGATACCATAGGACGACCATCAGGAAATCGCTTTCCTTGGTATTCGCTGGTGAACTTCTGGTAGTCTTGTTGAGAGAATTTAAATGGTATGGGTTGTGCCTGTATAAGTTCACAACACATCATAAGTATAGTCACTACCGTAAATCTTTGGGTGAGGATGCAGAAATTACTGATTTTCATCTTTGCTTTATTCTATAGGTTTATAAGTATAATTTTTCAAATGTTGGGGCTGTCCAACCATACTCGCATACTGGTGGGGCCCCGGTTGGACCACAGATAATATGGAATAGCGGTAAACTCAATTCGATCCCCATACTGATTATTGCTAATTCCTTTCAAGACCAGATCTTTCCAAGGTAATACTGGGTCTGATACTAAATTGAACTGGGTATCTTCACTTAAATCGATGGATTCAATGGATATCTGATTATCAACTCCCTCCACACAATAGAGGATTGGTCCCCTTTCCAGTGCAACTTTACCCCGGTTCTCCTGTAGACTATCATGTGATCGAACCCGCCTGACCTCCAAGGGGAATTCCAGGCTTACCTTATCACCGGGTTTCCAGGATCGGTTGATAACTGCGTAACCATTATTTATGGACAGCCGTAATGGTGGTTTACCGTTTACTAAAATGGTGGGTTGAAGTTGAAGTTTATTTTGATAATGGTACAAGTCACCAGGCACCGGACGATTATGAGACCAACCGGGTAGCCGCAATTTCAGATTAAACCTAGTCCGCTGGGGCAGGTCAAGCTCGAGATTTACCGTGCCGTGTTCTAGGTAATTTTCGTTCATCTTTAAGCCTATCTGATGTGGACCTACCCGCATGGATGCTTGGTTGGCAATGTATAAGTTGACCATCAGGTCCTGATCGGTATGCGCATAAATCAATCCGGGTATTAAATGAATGTAGCGGGCTAAGTTGGGGGGGCAGCAGGCGCAGGGAAACCATGTTTTTCGGGTTGCTTTTGCTGCCCTGTAGGGCAATTCACCTCCGGGATACCAACCAAGATTAAATGCATATTGCCCATCAGATTCCGTGGGACAAGCATAGAAATATTGGTTTCCCTCGGTGTTAACTCCGGCAATAAAATTATTATAAAGTGTACGTTCAATCAGGTCAAAATAATCGGATCTGGAATCCAGCTTGAACATCCTGGAATTCCACATGCTAAAAGAGATGGCCGCACATATCTCAGTATATGCAGTCAGGTTAGGCAGGTCATAGGGTTTGCCAAACCCTTCGTTTTTATGATGGGAGCCAATTCCACCATTGATATACATTTTCTTATCAACGATATCCTGCCACAAGGTCTTCAGGGTAGGGAAATAAGTAGAATCAGGGTAATGATAAGCGACATCAGCAGCGCCACTATAGAAATAGGTGGCCCTGGGTGCTTGTCCCACTGCTTCTGTCTGCTGAAGAAAAGGCATATGATCCTGGGAGAATTCACCATACAGCTTGTGGCCTTTGGCATTACCCCTTTCATCTACAAAGAACTTGGCCAGTTTGAGATACCTTATCTCCCCAGTAAATTCGTACAACCGAGCTAGCGACAATTCGATTTGCTGGTGCCCGGGGATTCCCATATTTTTTCCGTATCCAAAAGTCTGGTCAATTAGATCTGCCAACCTGATGGCCACTTCAAACAATCTGTCTTTTCCAGTAGCCATTTTATGGGCAATGGCCGCTTCAATAAGATGACCTGCACAATACAACTCAAGCCTGTTTTTGAGGTTTTCCCATTTCCCTTCAATTTCCGGGTCATTTTTCTGATTGCCAATACTGATATAGGTGCGCAGGTATCCATCTTCCTCCTGTGCTGCTGAGATGATATCAATAAGTTCATCGAGCTTGGTATCAAGCGTTTTATCATATTTCATCATCAATGAGTAGGAGGCAGCCTCTATGGTTTTGTACAAGAATGCATCCCAGTTAATGAGCCCAGTGTAATCACCTCTTTTTAGCCCCGCGACAATCTCAAAGTTCCTAACCGCCCCAACCTCTTCACACATCAGGATATTGTGTGGGATGGTGACCTCCATGTTACGTTTGATTTTAGGGGCCCAGAAGTCATCCGTTAGCTTCACCTGGGTGAAATCCACATAGCTAATTTTGGAGGTTTCAACCATTTGGCTCTTATGACAAGAGTTCAAACCACTAAGGATCAAGATCGCTAGTAAGAACCAACAGTATTTCATTTATGCTTTGTTTTTATATAGATCCAGCGTTTTCAAAAGTTAAGAAAAATATGCTTATTGAATCTCCTTCTACCAAGATGTTGACAGTTTTCATACGCTCTATCCTGCTACTATGTCTGGCGTTTGAAGTGCTAGAACCTCAAAATGCCAAGATTTATCCAAACTTGGTTTATGCCAAAACCCAGGGTATAGAATTACTACTTGATTTATACGTCCCCAGCGAGGTTGAAAATCCACCATTAGTAGTTTGGATTCACGGTGGGGCTTGGCGTGCAGGTAGTAAAAACGGGGCAAAGAACGCGCTTCGACTGGTTGATCACGGATACGCCGTTGCCTCAATCAATTACCGGTTAAGCCAGCAGGCTATTTTCCCGGCGCAGATCATCGACTGCAAGGCTGCTATTAGATGGCTCAGGGCGCATCAACAAAAGTATCGGATCAATGCCAACAAGATAGGAGTCTGGGGAGGCTCTGCAGGGGGGCATCTGGTGGCTCTTATGGGGGCCTCAAATGGGTATCGGAAGTGGGATCAAGGCGACTATTTAGATCAAAGCAGTTCAGTCCAGGCGGTGTGTGACTGGTATGGACCTACTGATTTCCTAAGGATGGACGACATAAAAGGTAGTATGGTGCATCTGGCGCCAGAATCCCCAGAATCGTTACTAATCGGCGGGGACATCAGAGTGAACATAGAGAAAGCCCAATCGGCCAACCCTATCAATTATCTGGATGATGAAGCGGATCTTGTACCTCCGTTTCTGATCATGCATGGTAGTGCGGATAGCACAGTAATACCTGGACAAAGCAGGTTACTGCATCAAGCAATGAAAAAAAGGAATCTCAATTCAAAGTTGGTCATACTAGCAGGAGCAGGTCATGGAGGGCCAGATTTTGATGAACAAGTACCAGTGGTTAAAGCTTTTTTTGACCAAAATCTAAAATGAGCCTAGTGGGTAAACTATCTTAGATTTATAGATATAAGAAACTTGAATAAACCAGTGATTCAATATTCTACTTAGCCCTGAAAGCATGAAACAACTACTCGTTATCCTTGTCTTTAGCTATACAATAAATTTGTCGGTGTGACTCAAATAGTGATAATGCGGAATACATCGATGTTAACGCTGATGGGTCCTTTCTGGCCAGCGCCTGTCAGAACGATTTGATAAAGTTGTGGGTGTGGATGGGAGAAGATCCTGACCTGAATAGTAAGTGGCATAACTGGGTGCTGGAGCAGCAGACAGATGCTATGAAGAAATGAAAAGGAGAAGTTTTATTTAGTACTTAACAAACGCTGGAGTTATGAATACCAATCGTCGAAAATTCCTGTCCAGTCTTGCGGTCGCCGGCATGGCCACCGCTTTTCCATTTGAAAACAGAGCTAGCCACCTGGGGACTAATAATGATAAGTCCCTTGAAGAAAAGTATGCCCTGCTGGACAAGATCCTGAAGCAACCAATATTTAAAAGGCAGTATTTTAAGGACCCGATAATCATTGAGAAGCTCGAATTATTACGATTTGAGAATAGCTTTCTGTGTAGGGTCCGATCTAGTGATGGTGCCGAGGGATATTCAGTGGGTCATGGGTGGCAATTGAGTTCCTTATATCCCATCTTTACCAACAGATTACAATCATTCTTTATCGGTAAGGATGCGCGAGATATCGATTTGTTATTAGATAAGGTCTACACTTACCGACTTAATTTCCGACTATCCGGGCTGGCGCTTGGCGCTCCTCTATCCGCTATCGAGTTTGCCATACTCGATATGATGGGTCAAATCTCCGGTAAGCCTATAGGTGAGCTTATTGGTGAAATACATCATCCCAATGTTGAAGTTTATCAAGCAACAGAGTACCGGGAGAAATCCGTGGAGGAATCATTGGAGCTGATTAAACGAGATGTTGGGCAGTACAATGCACGAGCGGTAAAAATTAAGGTTGGTGGGTTGATGTTTATGACCGATGATATCCATGCAGTTGGTCCTCCTGGTCGCACTGAGAAGATCGTCCCACTGATTAGAGAAACATTCGGTGATGATATGGTGCTCTATGCGGATTCGAATGGTTTTTATTCAGTAGATGAGGCAATACGTGTGGGAAGGTTGTTGGAATCATATAACTATCAGTTTTTTGAAGAGCCGGTACATTTTGATTGGTACGAAGAGACCAAAGAGGTTAATAGTGCATTAACCATACCCGTGGCTGGGGGGGAACAAGAATACAGCCTGCATGGATTCCGTTGGTTAATTGCCAACGATGCCCTGGAAATCGTACAGCCAGACACCAATTATTTCGGAGGAATGATCCGGTCCATGAAAGTAGCTCATATGGCCCATGCATTGGGGAAAAAGTGTACACCGCACATGTCAGGAGGTGATCTTGGTTTTTTGTACATGATGCACTTTGTTTCGGCACTTCCAAACGCCTTGGAGCATCACGAGTTCAAAGGTTTCAAAACTCATGTTCAGTTTGAATGCAAAACCTCCCCATTGCAAAGTGTGAATGGCTTGGTACAGGTGCCAACCGGGCCAGGTCTGGGCATTGAACTCGATTCAGATTTTGTTGACAAGCATCAATTAGTTTCATGATCTACTACTTAGTAGTGAGAAATGCTATGGTTCATTTAAAATATTGACAATGGACATATTCTATGCACTTTGTATGGGTTAATTTTGTACCGATTTTAAAATAGAAAGGTAAACCGGTACTTTATTATGAAACTTCTTGAAAAGATCTTATTGGCACATGATTTCAGCAAGTCGTCAGACAATGTAGTGGCCACAGCAGTGGGCCTTGCCCAGGTATTTCATTCCGAGATCCTACTGATTCATGTATTACCAGATGACATAAACGATGAGAAAGTAAAATCACTGCTCGGTGAGACAGCCACTGAAAAACTGGAAGAAACCGGCAGATTGATTAAAGACAAGGGTGTAGAGGTGAAGAAGACCATGTTGAAGTTTGGAAGTTCTTATGAAATTATCCCTGAGGTAGCAGAAAAAGAGAGAGTCAACTTGATCCTGATCGGTTCTGGAGAAACTCTAGCAGGTGAAACTTTCAAACTAGGCACTAACGCACACCGCATTATCCAAAGAAGCGAGCAACCGGTTTACGTGGTGAAGGAGGGTAGCTTTGAGATGAAGAAGAGAATACTTTGCCCGGTTGATTTTTCCAGCAACTCCAAGAGGGCCCTAAATAATGCCGTTACCATGTCACGTCGGTTCGAGGCCGAGCTGTTTATTGTAAACGTGATGGAGCTGTCTCTGGTAAAATGGTTTGTGGGGGAGAAGGGAGCAGAAGCAGATCAAGCTCTGCGTCGGGAACAACAGCAGGAACGACTGGATCGGTTCTTGGAGGATGTCAATCTGGTAGGTTTAACCTGTCATCAGGAAATCCGTGTTGGTGAAGCCTCGGAGGAAATACTAAAAGCGATTTCTGAAAATGATATTGACCTGCTGTTGATGGGCACTGCGGGAAAAACGGGCTTAAGTAGATTAGTGATTGGTAGTGTGACAGAAAAAGTAACCCGAGAAGTACCCTGTTCTTTCGTAACTCTCAAATCAGCAGATGTGATACAATTGCAGTTGGAATCCAAGTTAAAAGATCTTGAGAATCATTATCAAATTGCTGAGCAATTGATGGCTGATGGTTACTTTGATGAATCCATTGAGGAATACGAAAAGTGCATATACATCAATACCATGCACGTGCCATCATATTACAGTATTGCCAAGGTCTATGATAAATTGGAGGATCCAAAAAATGCTCAGCTTTTCCGTGACAAGGGAAGGGAAATTATGGATAGAATGTGGGATATGAAAATTGAAAATGAAATTCGTAAACATTACAACCCCTAGTCTATATGTTAGTATGTTAAGAATTCCCAGTATTTCAGCAACTAATTATCTAACCGGTTAATTTTATCGTCAATTGATAATGGCATAGCGATCCGGTCCGGCTGCACATTGATCTTTGAGGCATTCGATATCTGGTTCGATTAATATCACACTACAATCTACACCAGAAGCCTCATTAAGTGCATGGATTTCCCGGTCTAACTGGTTGTATTCATTGACCAATTGTTCTAACCTGTCAACATTTACCTGATTTGGTGCATATACCGGGTATTCTTCACTGCTTC
>JANQPK010000003.1 GCA_028289505.1 Cyclobacteriaceae bacterium | reverse complement strand
TGATATTTTTTCTACGGTCAAAGATCCTGCCACCGGCCAATGGAGTAAACCTCGTAACATTGGATACCCCGTAAATTCGGCTAACGAGGATATTTATTTTTCGTTAACCTCCGACGGAGCTAAAGGTTACTTCTCATCTCAACGCCATGATGGCTACGGTGAGAAGGATATCTATATTATGCATAGACCTTTATCCTCGCCCACCCTATTCCTTTTCAAAGGCACTGTTCGCGATAAAGATACCGAAGAGCCTATCGCAGCTACCATCACTTTGACCAACAGACAAACCAATGAAGTAGATACGGTGGTAACTTCCGACATCCTTACCGGAAGGTATTTCTTTAATATGGAATTCGATACCGATTACAATTTGAAAGTTGAAGCAGATGAGTTCAGGTTTCATACCGAAGATGTGAGATTTCCATATCAGGCGGACCTGTTCGAATATATTATGCATTTTGCCATTACCGATGAACGCATGTACGTAGTTGAACTGCAAGGGGATACTACTCAGATTGCGGTCAATGAAAAAGGCACTTTATTCGGCGATCCCACCCCAGTGCCTGATTCGGAAAAGGATCCAGTACAGGTGACCGCCGAAGATCTCGAACGAATCAAGAACGGAGAAACTATCATTCTCAGGAATGTTCATTTTGATTTTAACAAGTCCACCTTAAAACGGGAATCGATAAAAACACTTAATCAAGTGTATGCCTTCCTGGCCCAGAATCCGCAACTGTATTTTGAGATTGCAGGACATACAGACAATATTGGTAGCATATCGTACAACCAGCGTTTATCAGAGAGACGCGCGAGGGCTGTTTACAACTACTTGACAACCAAGGGTATTGCCTCTACCCATCTTACACCCAGGGGTCACGGTGAGCTGAAACCCATAGCCACCAATAGTACTCCAGAAGGACGCCGGTTAAACCGACGAGCAGAGATGAAAAGAATTTCCTCTCAAGGAGACTATATTGCCCATGAAGGTAACGTTGAAGACTCAGAGGATGGTTATTTAATATGGGAGCAACTGTCTATCAGAGCACACTTCGTTAAAGACAAAGGTAATTTCATCACTAAATACAGTCAGGATAGATTAAACACTCTGGTGGCCATTTTGAAACAAAACTACCCGGATTCTAAGGTGATGATTGTAGGTTACGATGACAATGCGGTTGAAGATCCCGGCAAAGGTCTTGATAAAGAAAGAGCCTCTACAGTATACGATTATCTGGTCAAACAAGGTATTTCAGCAGATAATCTCATCCCAAGATCATATCGAGACATGTCTGCATTTATAGGGGAGAACGATGAACCACCAGGAGTAAAGCGACGAAAAGTCGAATTCTACTTGTTAAATTGATCAGTAAGCCTGCTCAAAACAATTTCCTCATCTTTGTTATTTTAATGTTTTGTGTTCGGCCTTTCAAAAGCATATGAAATCTAAGACTGGGGTATTATTAGTCAATTTGGGTACTCCTGACAGTCCGTCAACCGGTGATGTGCGGAAGTACTTACGGGAGTTTCTGATGGATGAACGGGTGGTTGATATCCCTGGTTGGCAAAGATGGCTGCTAGTTAATCTCATCATTGCTCCATTTAGAGCTCCCAAATCAGCGGTGATCTATCGGCAATTATGGCAGGAACGAGGGTCGCCTTTGTTGTTCTACGGTGAGGATCTAAAGGCCTTACTGCAAGAATCTTTGGGAGACGATTACCAGGTTGCCTTGGGTATGCGTTATCAAAGCCCTAGCCTGGAAAAAGCTTTGGAGGAGCTAAAGGCATTCCCAAAGATCATTGTAATCCCCTTGTTTCCACAATATGCCTCTGCTACTACTGGTTCGGTACAACAAAAAGTAATGGAAATGCTGGAAGGTTGGATCAACATTCCCGAGGTGATATTTGTTTCGAACTTTCTTGAAGAGCCGCTATTCATTGAAGCCTTTGCTGAGTTGGCCAGATCCTACATGCAAAACCAGGACTATGATCATTTCGTTTTTAGCTATCACGGTATCCCAGAGCGACAGATCAAATCCGCCGCTGTAGACAACTACTGTCAGCTTAGTGAAAAATGTTGCTCTAAATACCATAGTAAGAATAGATTCTGCTATCGGGCGCAATGCTTTCAAACTTCCAGATTACTGGCTGAGGCCTTAGATATCGAACCACAAAAGTATACCGTATCTTTTCAATCCAGACTTGGTAAAGATCCCTGGATACAGCCCTATACTGATGAGGTGATCGCTGATATGCCAGCAGAAGGAAAGAAAAAGGTATTGGCATTCTCCCCATCATTTATAGCCGATTGTCTGGAGACCACCATTGAGGTTGGTGATGAGTTTAGTGAAATTTTCCTGGAGGCTGGGGGTGAACACTGGCAATTAGTAGAAAGCCTGAATGATTCCTCCACCTGGGTGCAGTGCCTGAAAGAAATCGTTTTGAGATATTAATTAGGTTGCAGGTTGCGGGTTGCGGGTCACAAGCAGGTGCTGCAATCAGGATCGGTAATTTGGAACTTGAGCAGTTGGAATTTGCTTTTTGTCATTTGCCACACGCGGGTTGGGATTTGTCATTTGCCCGAAGGGCAGCTAGCTTTTGCACCACGTAGTCCACTTCCTCTCGGGTATTATATTTGCTAAATGAAAAGCGAATAGCACTGCGTTCAGGGTCAGCTCCCAATTCCTCCAATACATGTGAACCAATATTACTGCCACTGGTACAGGCGCTGCCTCCCGAGGCGGATATCCCGCTGATATCCAGATTGAACAGGAGCATTTCACGATCATCAGAAGCCGGTAGTGATATACTGAGTACGGTATATAGACTTTTATCAGGTTGGTCACTGAGACCATTAAAAGTAATACCCGGAATATTTGATTTCAGCTGATCAATCATATACTGCTTAAGTTTCTGAATCTGCTGATGATGCTGGTCTAGTTCGAAGTATGCAAGTTCCATGGCTTTGGCCAGCCCCACTATACCTGCAACATTTTCAGTACCGCCTCGCATATTACGTTCTTGCGAACCACCATGGATAAACGGACCAATCGAATGTCCTGCTTGAACGTACAAAAAACCAACACCCTTGGGTCCATGAAACTTATGAGCTGAGCCTAGGATACACTGTATATTAATCTGCTGAAGATCGTACCGATAGTGTGCCATCGCTTGCACGGTATCAGAATGAAAGACTGACCGGCTATCCCGGCACATTTCTCCCACCCTTTGCAGGTCTGTCAGATTACCAATTTCATTATTCGCATGCATAAGGGTTACTAGGCTCCTACCTCCCTGGCTAATTAAATCCTGCAAATGATCATAATTGATGCTTCCATCCCGGTCAAGATCCACATAGCTGACCCTGGCAGTACCTTGTTGCTCCAGACGCTCGACAGTATGAAGCACCGCATGATGTTCTATTTTTGAAGTAACAATATGATCAATTTCAGAAGAAGCCAGACTGCAATTGATGGCGGTATTATCGGCCTCTGTGCCACCTGAAGTAAAAAAAATCTCTGCTGGTGAGGTATTGAGAAGTTCTGCAATGGTTCTTCGGGATTTTTCAACGGCGCTTCTGGCTTGACGACCATGAGAATGAATGGAGGATGGATTGCCATAATGGTCAATCATGAAGGGCTTCATGGCATCGAATACCTCGGGATCAAGCGGTGTAGTAGCCGCATTGTCGAAATAAACCTGCATTTGCTAATGATTGTTAGTAATAATCTCTTTCATGTCGGAGATAATTTTAGACCCCAGATGCTCTGCTGTTGCCATGGTCTCTGACTCCGTGTAAATTCTAATGATCGGTTCTGTATTAGACTTTCTAAGGTGAACCCACTCACTATCGAATTCGATTTTAACCCCGTCTATATCATTAATCTGGTGCTTTCTATATTTTTCTTGGATAGACGTTAGTAAACCATCCACATTGATGTCTGGGGTCAATTCAATTTTTTGTTTAGATATGAAGTAATTGGGGTAGGTAGCTCTCAATCGCGACACCGACTTCCCGAACTGGGCCAGTTTGGTAAGGAATAAAGCAATACCCACCATGGCATCCCTTCCATAATGTAGTGCTGGGTAAATGATACCACCATTCCCCTCTCCTCCAATCACTGCTTTTTGCTTCTTCATCTCCATGACCACATTCACCTCTCCTACTGCGGATGCAAAGTAGGTGCCTCCGTGCTTCTCTGTTACGTCCTTCAACGCTCGAGTTGAGGAAAGGTTGGAAACCGTATGGCCTCCAGGATTGCTTTCAAGTATGTAATCCGCTACTGCTACCAGGGTATATTCCTCTCCAAAAGGCTCTCCATTCTCTTGGATAAATGCCAATCGATCAACATCTGGATCTACTACAATACCAAGGTCAAACTCTCCTTTGTTAACCTCCCTGCAGAACTTTCCCAAATTTTCGGGAATAGGTTCCGGATTTCTGGGAAACTTCCCATTAGGATCACAGTGAAACTCTGTCACCTGGTTGACCCCCAAAGTCTGTAGTAACATGGGGATGGCAATACCACCAGTAGAATTCACTGCATCAA
>JANQPK010000424.1 GCA_028289505.1 Cyclobacteriaceae bacterium | reverse complement strand
GTTTGGGGCATTAGCTCAGCTGGCTAGAGCGCTACGCTGGCAGCGTAGAGGTCATCAGTTCGACTCTGATATGCTCCACCAATAGCGTAAAGACCAGGTTAAGGCCTGAGTCTTTACGCTTTTTTTATGAAATACCCTTGATTCCCCTATTGATAGTGGTAATAACACTACCCGATGCTTAAGACAGATTTATTAGGGATAAATTAAGCGCTGACCGGCCTTCAGATGGTTGACTTTTGAAATCGCTAAATGTATATTCACATCTAGCTTTAAAATCACCACTGATGAGAAATCCCTATAAAAACGCACTTTCAAGAAGGAAATTTGTGAAAAATTCTGCCGCCTCTTTGGCTGCCTTTACCATAGTACCCAGACACGTTCTTGGGGGAGTGGGTTTTACTGCTCCCAGTGATACGGTGGTGATTGCTGGAATAGGAGTTGGAGGTAAGGGCAAATCCGACTTAACGGAATGCGCCAAAAGTCCCAACGCCAAGGTGGCTTACCTGTGCGATGTGGACGATCGGATGGCGGTGGATTCAAAGGCTAATTTTCCTAATGCCAAATACTACAAAGATTTTAGAAAGATGCTGGATGAGGTGGGAGATGATATTGATGCAGTTACGGTTTCTACTCCAGACCACACTCACGCAGTAGCCACCCTGGCAGCTATGCAAATGGGTAAGCACGTTTATGTGCAAAAGCCCTTGACCCACAGTATTAAGGAAGCCCGAATGCTTACTGAGGCAGCCCGAAAATACCAAGTAGTTTCACAGATGGGTAATCAATGGGCTTCGGCGGAACCTGTTCGAAGAACACAAGAACTTATTGATGCAGACTTAATCGGGGAAGTTAACCGGGTGTATGCCTGGACTAACCGTCCAGTATGGCCACAGGGCATACCGGCACCCACCGGCAAACATGACATACCATCTGAACTTGATTGGGATCTTTGGTTGGGACCTGCGGAAAAAATAGATTATAATCCAGCTTATGTTCCATTCAATTGGAGGGGATGGTGGGCCTTCGGTACCGGAGCATTAGGAGATATGGGATGCCATATTATGGATCCCTTCTTCAGAATACTTCCCGTAGATTATCCAACTGAAGTTGAATGCAGCACTACTACTGCCTGGGCTGATTTTTTCAAAGTGGCTAATTTCAAGGAAAGTTGTCCGGCTTCCGCCATCATTCACTTGAAATTCCCCAGAACTGACGGAAAGGGAGATATTAAATTGACCTGGATGGACGGTGGTTTGCGACCCGAACGACCAGAAGAGTTGGGAGCAAATGAAGATGTAGGAGATCTTAGTAACGGTTTCATCTTTGAGGGCACCAAAGGTAAAATAATTGGGAACTACTCTAGAGATCCCATATTATTGCCAACTTCAAGAAAAGAAGAAGCAGAAGCAGTGCCTAAAACCTTGAAAAGAGTACCAGAAGGTCACTATGTCTCCTGGGTAAATGCTTGTATGAAGGGGTACGATCAAGCAGAAGTTAGTTCTCCTTTCGACTATGCAGGTCCCTTCACGGAAGCGGTGTTGATGGGTAATCTAGCCATTAGAGCCTACATGCATCAGGAGAAAAACGCAGATGGACGGACTATTTATCCCGGCCGTAAAAAACTGCTGTGGGATGCCCAAAACATGAAAATCAGCAACTATGACCTCGCTAATGAGTTCGTGATGCGAGAGTACCGCAGTGGCTGGGCGCTTTCGTAGGGATTGAAGGACGGAAGGAGTGAAGGATCAAATTAGGAAATGAAGTTCCTACACCCAAACACACTCAAACTCAAACCTACCTGCGGCCAGGCAGGCTCAATTTCTGCGTATCTGCTCTGAATATTACATTCTATGATTTTAATAATTAGCAGATTTTTTAGGTAAAATTTACGGAAAGCTGCCTTTGCTTAAAATCAGGGCGTGTAAGGTATGACTACGGAACTGCACACCCTTAATTTATTATCAATTTTTTATAATTTTT
Source organism: Cyclobacteriaceae bacterium (assembly GCA_028289505.1). Lineage (GTDB taxonomy): Bacteria > Bacteroidota > Bacteroidia > Cytophagales > Cyclobacteriaceae > SZUA-3. Next base: position 12,777 of record JANQPK010000424.1, on the reverse strand, counting down.
ATTAAGAATATTACATTTCGAAATATTTGGGTATATTGGACTGATTTTTATCCTATACCATACTTTTTTATAAATGGCCAAGTTAAAGAATATCATCAAGCAGCTTTCCGAGCCTGATTTTGAAGCCATCTACGATTCCCTGATGGAAAATGGTGCTGACAAATCAGCTTATTTATTGAAATCAATGCGGGAAAAATCCACTTCAGATAATAAAATCATGTCTGAACTGGAGGTAAATACCAACGCCTACTACACCTTAAGATCACGGCTTAATCAAAAGATTGAGGAATACCTGCTTCAGCAGTTGGAGAGTCCACGGACAGATCTGTTGAAAAAGGTGGCCAACATCAATGAAATCATCTTCACCAAGAAGAAGGCCATTGCCATTGCTACCCTTAAAAAATTGGAGAAAGAGTTATTGGATTATGACCTGTCCAACGAGCTGACCATTATATACAAATCATTAAAAAAGCTCCACATCAATCACCCGGATCACTATAACTATTCACAATCTTACAACCAGCATGTTGCCTATATGCTGGCCGTGGATAAGGCGGAGGACTTGCTTGGTGAATACTTTAAAAAATACGGGCAATACACGCTTTCGAACAGTGATACCGAAAAACTAGAACTCACACTACTAAATAAGGAAATGAATAATGTGGGGGCGTTGTACAAATCACACCGATTGTATGTATACCAGAGCTGTTTGAATATTTTCCATCGGTTGTTCGTGGAAGTTGAGGAAGATTCTTTGGACGATGACCTGGAGCCCATTGAAGACATTTTAGCCAAGATTCAGCGAACCTTTGAAGACTACCATCTTGACTCCATCTATCATCATCTTAAAATAGTATTTGAATTCTTAAAGCTGGAGTACTACAACCATTACAGGGTATATCGCAAGGCAGAAAAGTATTTTGAGGAGGTGAATGAGGATACTGCACTGTTGTTATCCAACTATAACCTATACACTTACCCTTCGCAATTTCTGATCACTAAACTTGAAAGACACAAGCGATTGAAATTAGAGGAGGAGATGTACGAAGAGAATGAACGGATATTTATCGATTTTGAGGTAGATAAAAACGACATACCACAATACGTAACCTACATGGTCTATCGTGCATTATCCTGTTACTATGTCAAAAAGTATGATGAAGCAGCCAGGTGGATCAACAATCTTCTCAATGAGGTGAGTCTTAAACGTTACCCCAACACTCAGCTAGAGATAAAGGTAATACTGGCATTGCAATACTGTTTGCTCAATGATTACGATTTATTCAATCAGCTTATAAACAGTATACAGAGACAGATTAGAATAATTGGCAAAGAAAACTGCGAACATCTATTGATCTTTACTAAGATCCTGAAGGTATCCATTAGTGAACTCAAGAAAAACAAGGAAGAGAAGATCAGAGCACTAATCCAGAAATTCAGCATGTTCCAGAAACAAGGATTTTCACCATCCATGTACATTCAGATGGATGACGAATTTGCCGGCAAGCTTAGTTAGTACTACTACTAGGCTTTTAGATTCAACAGATTCTCCTGAGTTAGGGGCTTGTTCAGATAGTCAATCACGTATTCGTAGTCTTTAGTCCGATTGACGTCCTTGGGATTGATTGAGGAGGTGAGCATGATAATCTTACACTTCTCCTTGGTTTCATCTGCTAGCTTGTCAAACTCTTCCAAAAACTGGAATCCATCCATTAAAGGCATATCAATATCCAAAAAAATAACCTCTGGCAATACATTGACTGACTCGGAATTTAATTGTTCCAGATTCCTTAAAAATTCAATGGCGCTGCGAGCACCGGTATGAGAAAAGATGTGTTCGGTGATACCAGCCGCTTCGATCATCTTCTGGTTGATAAGGTTATCGATATCATTATCATCGATCAACATCACCGCATGATATTTCTTTTCTATCTCTGGCATACTGCTAAAATTAATGAGCCTAAATTTATATAAATATCCTTTAGAAATGCAAAAAAGTCCTTTTAAAAAAAACCCGGGTGATTTCATGGGTAAAACCCAAAAAAACAATTTGTTATAGATCGAATTTAATTCCCTGGGCCAAAGGTAGCTCGCTACTATAATTAATAGTATTGGTCTGGCGTCGCATATAGATTTTCCAGGCGTCCGATCCCGACTCCCTGCCTCCACCAGTTTCCTTCTCACCTCCGAAAGCACCTCCTATTTCCGCTCCTGAGGTACCAATATTGACATTGGCTATCCCACAATCAGACCCCTGGTGCGAAAGGAACAATTCGGATTCTCTGAGGTTGTTGGTCATGATAGCAGATGACAACCCCTGGGGTACACTGTTTTGGATGTCAATAGCCTGTTTAATGCTTCGGTATTTTATTAAATAGAGGATTGGCGCGAAAGTCTCACATTGAACCACCTGATAGTCATTTTCAACCTCATAAACAGCAGGCTTTACATAGCAACCACTTTCATATTCCGCTCCCTCCAGCACACCACCTGGTACCACCTCTATTCCACCCTGCTGTTTCACTTTTTCTATGGCCTCCAGATAACCTTCTACCGCTTGCTGATCAATCAAAGGCCCCATGTGATTTGATTCATCCAAGGGATTACCAATTTTGATCTGTCGATATGCATTTTGTAGTTCTGCTTTGAATTGTTCAAATATCTCTTCGTGTACAATTAAGCGCCTGGTGGTAGTGCAGCGTTGTCCTGCGGTGCCAACTGCACCAAACACGGCACCGGTTAGTGCGGTTTTCAGGTCAGCATCTTTGGATATAATGATGGCATTATTCCCTCCTAATTCAAGTAGTGCCTTACCCAATCTGGCACCCACGGCCGCAGCTACTGCTTTTCCCATAGCGGTACTTCCGGTAGCCGATACCAAGGGTATTGACGCATCGTGGCTAAGGCTTTCTCCCAGTTCCTTTCCGCCTATCAATAGACAACTGACACCCTCAGGAACTTGATTTTGTTCAAATACGCTACCTACAATGTGTTGACAAGCAATTGCCGATAAAGGTGCTTTTTCACTGGGTTTCCAGATACAGGTATCGCCACATACCCAAGCCAAAGCAGTATTCCAGGACCAGACTGCTACCGGAAAATTAAAGGCAGAAATAATGCCCACTACACCCAGGGGATGATACTGCTCATACATGCGATGGCCAGGTCGTTCTGAATGCATGGTCAATCCGTACAATTGTCTGGAGAGACCAACCGCAAAATCGCAGATATCGATCATTTCCTGTACCTCACCTGCACCTTCTTGTAATGATTTACCCATTTCGAATGACACCAGTTTCCCCAGAGGTTCTTTAAGTTCCCTCAAACGAACTGCAAGTTGCCGCACCACTTCGCCTCGCTTGGGGGCTGGCCAAGTACGCCATGCCTGGAATGCTTGCTGAGCCTGTGCTACGGTTTGATGATAGTCCGATTCGGAGGCTGCGATAACGGACCCCACTAGTGATCCATCTACAGGAGATATTGAATCGATTGGCGCTCCCTGGCCTTTTAACCAGTTGGACCCAGTGCTTGCCCCGTGATTAACAGGCTTTATTCCAAGCAGGTCCAGGGTTTCTTTGATATGGTGAGGATCTTTTACTATGGTGCTCATGCCTAAAGTTAAAAAAAGCATAAAAAAACCACGCCCGAGGGCGTGGTTAAATCCACATCAATTATGACTACCATCCGATTGCGTAATAACGCTGCTCTCCGTCTCTATACATCCCTTCAATCAAATTTCCACCCCTCTTATTCCTTAGTATATTCATCACTTGATCAACGTTATCCACCGGAGTCTTATTAACATGGGTAATGACAAAGCCAGGTTTGATACCCTCATCCTTCCACTTTCCCTCACCAATCTGGGTAATCTCCACTCCTCCCCTTAAGTCCAACTCCTCCAGCACTTTGTCATCAGCTTCTTTGAAAACAGCTCCGTCGAAACTATTGGTATTATCGAAGGTTAACACTCCTGTGTCACCCTGTAAATTTCTTAGTACAGCGCTGGTAGTATACTTTTTACCGTCACGCTTGTAACTCACTGAGATCTTATCACCCGGGCTATTTCTAGCTACCAGCTCCTGTAATTCAGCAGTAGTGTTTACCGGAGTATTTCCAATATTTACGATAATATCTCCCTGTTGCAATCCTGCCTCCTCTGCGGCAGAGTTGTTATTCACTTCTAATATATAAACACCACCAACGTCATCAATGTTTCTTTCCTCCGCAAAATCTGCATCCACATCTCGAATCTGAACGCCAAGTAATGCTCTTTGTACTACTCCATATTCCTTCAAGTCATTGATGACCTTCTGTACCAAGGTAGCTGGAATGGCAAAACTATAACCAGCAAAAGTCCGGCTTGGGGTAGCGATTGCAGTATTGATACCCACTAGTTCGCCTTTCAGGTTTACCAAGGCACCTCCACTGTTCCCAGGATTTACTGCAGCATCAGTTTGTATAAAAGACTCGATGCCGTATCCACCACCCAGGATGTTGATATTTCTGCCCTTAGCACTGACAATACCTGCGGTTACCGTGCTGGTTAAGTCCCAGGGAGTACCCTGAGCGAAAGGGTTTCCTACTGCCAGTACCCATTCACCAACACGCAATTCGTCGCTATTTCCCATGTTGATGTAAGGCAGTTGCCGTGCTTCTATCTTTAACAGCGCCAGATCCGTGTTGGGATCAGTTCCTACCAAACGTGCATCGTAGTCTCGTTTATCTGAGAGGGTAACTTCTATTTCACCGGCGTTGTCTATCACGTGGTTGTTGGTAATAATATAACCATCTGCAGATATGATAACCCCAGAACCAAAACCTCTTTGCTGAGGAGCCCTGCGTTGTTCATTATCTGGTTGTCGGTAACCAAAGAACTCCCAAAAGTCATCCATAGGATTGGTAGTACTTCTGCCTTCAAAAGTAGACCGGATATGAACCACTGCAGGAGTACTCACTTCCGCTGCATAGACGAAGTTGAGCCCATCAGGTACTGTAAAGTTTTTATCTTCTAAATAGCTAGTAAAATGCGCTGGGGTATTGGCTTCTTGGGTTGCTTCCGCCTCCTGTTGAGGAGCAAGATACTGCATACCACCGATAGCCAAAGCACCACCGATGAAGGAAGCCAGTATTAACCCTAAGAAAAATTGTGTCTTATTCATAGTGTTTATTATTTCAATTCGTACTCAATATCTATCAGTATAACGCAAATAAAATCCAATCTGTTTTAGTGGGAAAAAGAAGATTTCCCTGGATTGGCAGTATTTAACATAATTTAACAAAAAAGGCAGAATTGCTCTGCCTTTTCTCACCAAATCAAACGCTCTAACCTACTCAATTAATTGACCTTGATGGTCTTCCTCAACTCTTTCTTTTGATCCTTAGGCAAGCTAATTTTTAGGATTCCATCCTGATAGTTTGCCTGGATTTTGCTGTCGTTTACATTTTCCGGCAGATGAAATGTGCGACTGAAAGTTCCATATCTGGTTTCCCTTTTATGATAGTTCACTTCTTTCTGCTCAGACTCAAATTTCCTTTCTCCGGAGATGGTCAGTTGACCGTCGTTGTAGTTCAACTCAAAGTCTTCTTTTTTAAATCCTGGGACCGCTACTTCCAGTTCGAATGACTTCTCAGTTTCTGAGATATCAACAGCGGGCACAAACCCTGATCCATTTCCATAACCATCAAAATTGTCCTGGAAGAACCGGTCAAGGATACTGTTGAATGAGTTGCTGCTAAAGTTTCTCAAAGCGGGGTTATATCTAACTAATGCCATGATTTTTATATTTTATGTTTATTGAATTATCGATTTTATCCTGTTAATAGGAAAAACTGTGCCAAGCGATTTTGGACACATTTTTATGTCATTTTGGCGCGATTACGAGCAAAATGCTATTTAAGAATGTCATTTTGGCGTTATTTTAGGGCACTAAGGATGAAGGACGAGGGACGAAGGATGAGAGGCGAGGGGGTGTTTGCAACTGAGACTCTGAGCTTTGAATTTGTAGAAATGAAGCCAGAATCCCCAATTCAAACCAAAAGTTACGCATTTGCACTGTCTATAGTTAAACTTTGCCGACAGCTTAAATCCAACAATGAATTCATTTTAGCGAATCAAATTTTGAAGTCTGGTACTTCCATCGGCGCTAATGTTGAGGAAGCAATTGGAGGGCAATCCAGTAAGGATTTCTTTATGAAAATTACTATTGCTTACAAAGAGGCAAGAGAGACCAAATACTGGCTGAGACTGTTAAATGATACAGATTTAATAAGTGAGGATACTGCTTCTACGCTGAAGGATGATGTGGAAGAGCTATTAAAACTGTTGGGGTCAATGCAAAGAACTGTCAGGAAAAGACTACCCTGAACCTTCGTCCCTCGTACTTCGTCCCTCGTCCCTCTTAATTTAAAAATTCATTTTTCAATTAAGGCAGTCCAGATACTCAACTCCTCCCCTTCCACTTGGGTCCATATAGGCCTGACACTACCTTTATGGGCTACGATATTATTATAGTCCCCGAAGAAAACCTCTGGGTTTGGTTGGAAGGGTTTACTACTGATTTTCTCATTGGTGAAGCTTTTGCCGCCATCTTTAGAAACCGCCAGGTAAACTTCTGTGGTGTCGTCACTGAAATTCCTGCGATCATAGAATACCACATACAAATAACCTGTTTCCTGGTCGATAGCAGCCCAGGGGAAAAACTGATGTGCACCACTGGAATCATCATTTACCCTGGCCGGTTCTGACCAAGATACTCCTCCGTTGGATGAGGAAGCCATCCAGATGTCTGTATCGTCTTCTCCGGCAGATATATCGGCCCAGGTAACATAGATATTGCCTCTTTGAGGACCTGTTGACAGATCACATAAGGTGATCGGCATGCCATTAGCTCTGCCCAGCCCCGGAATCTCCTGATCCCAGCCTCCAGGTTGTGCTGCCACCTGAACATCATTCTCCATCCAGGTAGTACCATAGTCGGTAGACCGATCAAAATAGATCTTTTCATTAAGCGCCCAGGCTACGTAGATCTCACCATTGGGCCCCACCGCCGGTACCGCACCTTCCGTGGTACCATCGTCGTCCAAACAATTGCCGGGTAATTGATTGATCTGGAGGGCTGGGCTCCAGGTAAGACCGTCATCTTCTGATTTTGAAAACAGAATATTACTCTGGTCTGCCGGATCTTCACTGCCGTAAACATCGAACTGGGTCCAAGTAAGGTAGATATGATTGTTTTCAGGGTCAACCACTGCCCACTCCTTATCCTGATCCTTAGGTGTATTCAAACCAGTGTAGGTACCATCGCTCCAGCTAACTCCGCCATCGGTCGATTTTTGGCAAACCATGCGGTCCAGCTTGTCGGAGTCATAACCACCATCACCACCACTGGGAAAGGAGAGGTGGAAATAATAAAAGTTCCCCTTGGTATCGGCGATCACTACCGGATCACCCCACACACCGTATGATGAAGTTATACGCTGCATCTTCCAGGATTTACCTCCATTGTGGCTGTGATAAGCACGATCCAGCACTGCTCCTACCACTAAATTAGAGACGTTGTTGGGATCCATGGCAATAGACGGTTCGCATGGGCCGTAGCCTACACTATTGCTATCGATCATTACAGTGCGATATTGTTTGGTGCTGCTACAGGATAAAAGCAATGCGCAGATTAGCAGCAAAGGATATCTAAAAGACATAAAAAGCAATCATTTAAATGGAGGATTTTGCTTAAATTTAAGAGAAAATTACCTAAAAAAAGGGTTGCAAAATTCTGTTGGTAAAGCTAATATTGCATCCCAATTCTAGATCTTAGATTTTACATATAAGTTCATAGATTGATTCCTCCTTAGCTCAGTTGGTTAGAGCGGCTGACTGTTAATCAGTAGGTCCTTGGTTCGAGCCCAAGAGGAGGAGCACCAGACAAAACCCTCGACTGTGGTCGGGGGTTTTTTGATTTAGGAATAATTGATTAAGGATTGCAGATTGTTGATTCATGTAGTAACAAGCGAGAAGCCTGCCCCGACCAGTGAATAAAAATATTAGCTCCTGGTTTGAACCTTTAAGGGATACCGGTGTACTGATGTGTAAAAGTAGACATGAACAGATATTGGTCAGTCACCATAATAGGGCTTTTCTTCGTTTGCAGTGATGCGGTGTATGGAGCAACTGTACCTGAAAAAATACCTCCCAAAACTCAGACTGTTAGAAGTGAAGCCTGGTACCAGGAACAGGCTAAACTATGGGGGCAGTTAGCCAAAACAAATCCAGAAAAAGCTCAAAACTGGCTCAATTTTTATACGGCCTCCAAATATGCAAAAGCGCCTGATTTACAATTAAACAATATTGTGGAGCGTATGAGCCAACATATTACTGGCTCGTTTGAGTATCATTTTATAAAAGGTTGGTTTTTAGGATCAAATGGTGGAGAAGAGTTGTTGAGAGCCCACCAAATAGCTCCCAATAACCCCCTGATTTATGGTCAATTGATGATGTACTATGAACGGCAAGGAGAGCAAAATCAACTGAGACTGTTTTGTAATAAAATGCTACAAAGCAACCTTGTTTCAACAGAGCTACTTAACTACAGCTACAATGTACTGATGTCAACCGATGAGCAGGGGATACTCATTACCGAAGGAGAAAATACCACCTGGTCACTATGGATATTGCAACATAGCTTGGAGGTTAGGAAGGATGTAATGGTTTTGAACCTAGACCTTTTACTGAATAAAGATTACAGGGAAAGCATAGTTGCGGCAAAGCAGATTGACTTACCTGAGTTGGATGATTCAAGTGCAGGTACCTTGCAAATCAAAAAATACTTGTGCAGTGCTTTACCTGAAGCAAATCCCGGTCGCCAGTTTTATTTCGCACTAACACTACCAAAAGCAAGAATTGGATCTCTGCAAAGCAAACTTTACGTGGTGGGGTTAGCTTCTCAACACAGCAAGAATGGAATTGACAATATGAAGTTGTTAAAGAGAAATATTGAGCAGCGTTTTTTACTGGATTACTTGGTGGTTGATTTTAATGGAGTGCCAGAATACGCCAGTGGGCGCCTATTGAGAACAAATTACTTAGTACCGCTGCTTATGTTACATGACTACTACATGTCTAACAACCAGGAAGTACCGTGGAATAAATTGAATGGGCTCGTTGATAAATTGGCTCATGAGTCTAAGCAACAGGAAATAGTAGATAACTATATAACTCGAAACAGTAAATCTACACCCGCGTTTAAGGTAGATCCTAACGCCATTGATATTAAAAAATTGGATAACTCACTGAAACTGATAAAAGGTAATTTATATGCGCAAGATCTGGAAGTAACCAACGGCCAATACAACAAGTTTTTAGATTATTTAAAGCAAGGGAAACACCATGAATTGTATGAGATCTGCAGGGTAGACCTGTCAAATTTTGAAGAACCAGCACTCTCTTTAATGAAAGCGTACCACTTCCCCAGAGAACTGCTTGCGGGCAAACCCGCTCCCAAGAAGAAGAACAGTTTTTTTGAGTATCCTGTAATAAATATCTCTTATGAAGCAGCGTTGAATTATTGTCGGTGGTTGACCGATCAGTACAATAGTGTACCCAATAGAAAACACCAAAAGGTAAAATTTAGGTTACCAGAGCGAAAAGAATGGCAAATCGCCGCCTTGGGTGATCCGGATTTTCAAAGTTGGGATTTAAAGGAGAACACTGTTGAAGCCTTTACCAGGGTAGAAGGGTCCAAAAAGAGACCCAAGAAACGTTACGCCCTAAAAGACTTTGAGGTGAAATATCCATGGTGGAAGTTAGATTTTGAAATGCGTGACCGTATTTCCAATCAATTCGATTGCTACCTAGCTAATGTCAAGATTCCCGATGACACCGAGATCAAATGCCCGCCAAACCCCATTGGAGGAGATGGTTTTTTGATGACATCGAAGTGCGGGGCGTACTTTGCTAATGGCATGAAACTATATGATGTAGTAGGCAATGTAGCTGAAATGCTCAATGAAAAAGGGAAGGCCTGTGGAGGCAGTTGGAACCATCTCCCAGATGAATGCACCATTAGCAGCATACATGAATATCAAGGGCCCAGTACCAGTGTCGGCTTTAGAGTCTTTATGGAAGTACTAGAACCCTAGATTGCCATCAATTTGCGGGATTTTAAAGATTTCACCGATGAAAAACTGGTTATCCTACTACAACTAGGTGAAGTAGAAGCTTTGAGAGAGTTGTATAATCGATATAACAAAAGATTACTCAGGTTTTTTTATAACATGCTGTGGCAGGATCAGGCTCGTGCTCAGGATTTTCTACAAGAAATATTCACCAAGCTGATTGAACGACCCAAACAGTTTAATCCGGATAAAAGGTTTTCTACTTGGATATTCTCTGTTGCCCATAACATGTGCAAAAATGAATACCGTAGAACTTCGCGCTGGCAAAAAGCCATAAGTCAAATAACTAATGAAAATAATAGAGATGGAATAGCAGTAAAAGAAGCTATCGATAATGTTTCCTTTAGCAAGTCATTCGAACAGGCCTTGGCTCAGTTGAGTCCTGGCCAACAAGCTGCCTTTACCTTGCGATACCAGGAAAACCTTAGCTTGCAAGAAATTGCCTTGGTGCTGGAGTGCTCTCAGGGGACTGTAAAATCCAGGATCTTTTACGCTAAAAAAAAATTGGCGCAGCTGCTTCAGGTCTATCACCCCTATAAAACAGAAGAATAATGGAATTTGATTCAGAAAAAATAAAACAAATTGAAGCCTTGCTTGAGGCCAAATCTTTCCAAGAACTAACTCTTAGTGAAAGAGCATTGGTTATGGAATTTGTAGAGTCTGCCGCCGAGTACGACTCATTGGTAAGAGTAGAACTATTGGTGGCAAAATGGTATGGAACTGCCAAAGAACATTTGGAGCCATCACCGGGAACTTTGCAGTTCTTAGAAAGTAAGTTAAGCTCGGAATTCCCCATCACAAAAGCATCATCAGGTCCAAATCGATCCGTATTTAATTACCCAGTACCCTTGTCAGCGGCAGTGGCGGCTTGTATCATAATAGGCTTTCTGTTCTGGTGGATAGGAGAAAGCCAGCCGCAAGTAGTGGAAAAAACGATATTTGTTGAACTACCCGGCAAGGTAGATACACTATTCGTAGATACAGCCCCGGATACATTTTATATTGAAAAAGTGATCTACCGCGAAGTTAGTACAAGCTTTGATGTCCATTCTTTTAACTCAGTATCGGAAACTGATGAGTTGGCCAAAATTGATTTATTGGCTTTTAAGTCTGGGCTTCCGATTAGTGCAGACTCGGTGCTTCAAAGCTTAATCGTGACTGATAACTGATCCCTGGCCATGGTTAGAGCCCATGCACAACAACGTTAGCACTATCACAACTTCATTATGGCCTCAAAGAAACCCATGTTCTCACCCTTGTGCTTCACCACCAGCATAGGAATATCCAAATTGAGTTGTAGCAATTTTTTTACGATCGAACCGATCAATAAAGCAGAGGTGGCAGTTCGTCCGCGGGAACCAATTAGTATCAAGTCCATCCCGGCTTCGTGTGCATACTTATTGATCACTTCGGCTTTCGACTCATGATCGGTGAGGACATACTCACAAGGCAAATCTTTCGGTAATTCATTCTTGGTCAGGAAATCCTTATAGTCGTTTGTCACATGGAATTTCATAATGTCTGCAAATTCCTCGTAGGATTTACCGGTTTTGTAAAATCCCACCGGCACCGTGTAAAAATGGGAAGCATGAACATCTATTCCTGACACTGCTTTCATTTTCATAGCCAGGTCTAAAGAAAGCACGGAGTGTTTCGAAAAGTCTATGGGCACCATAACCTTGCTAATGGTTTCATAATTCCTTTCAGTAATAAATAAGATGGAAGCCGGGCTTTTGCGAACAATACTGCCAGATAGTAATCCTGAACCATTAAGGATTCTTTTCCTCCCCAGGATAATGAGATCCACATTCTTGATTTTGGATAGTCGTAAAAACCGTTCCAGGGGTTTTCCCTCGCGTACAATCACATCGTGATCCACACTAGAATCCTGAAACAATGGGGCTATCTTCTTATTGATGCCATCGGCAATGTTTTCATCCAGTGGAGCTAATAAGTCTGGATACTTTTCGGTTAGTTCCTTGGGCAATTCAAGCTCCTTAGCGATGTGCACAAATATGATGCGTTTAAGAGGCATGGTTTTCATCAATAGCTTTACATAATTGATGAGGTATTGATCCATTTCGGTAAGGTCGAGCCCTACCATAGCTACTTCAAAACGCATATTTGTGGGTCTGCCCATAAGCACTGTTTAACCCAATAACCCTCGTATTAAAAATAAGGATGCAAACGCAATAATGGCATACAACTCTGGAAATACTGCCATAATTAACGCTCTACCAAAAATATCATTCCCCGAGCCGATGCTGTCAATACTACTGGCACAGACCCGGCCCTGGAACATTCCTGAAAACAACCCCGCAAGCCCCAAAGCCAAGCCGCCCCCCAGTATTCCAGCACCCTGTAATAAAGTGATTTCAGGAGATATCAAATCCTGGAGAATAAAGAAACCTGCAAAGCCATAAAGTCCTTGGGTACCTGGTAGTGCGCTGAGCACAATAAACGAACCAAACGAGTCTGGGCGCTTTTTCAATGCACCAATTGACGACATTGCGGCCACTGCAGTACCTATGGCACTTCCGCAACCTGCTAGTCCAACCAAAAGGCCTATTCCAATAAATGCTAGAGTAAGTGGTGTAGCTTCCATAA
>JANQPK010000405.1 GCA_028289505.1 Cyclobacteriaceae bacterium | reverse complement strand
GTCATGATGCTGTTCCTGCTGGGGCTACAACTGCTGGCGGTGAGATAGGCATTGTTGAAGCGAAGAGATTGCTTGGCTAAACGGTCAATATTTGGTGTTCTTACGTAGGGGTTGCCATAACAGCCTAAATCATTCCAACTAACGTCGTCCGCGATGAAGATGATAAAGTTCGGCCGGTCCTGGCTTGATGCGGACAATGAAACCCATAAAAGTGTAAGCAAAACAACAATTGCTTTCATTAGGTTTGGTGATTGGCTTGAATTTGTAATCGGCGCATGATACTCCATGAAGGAAGATTGATTAAATTAGTAAAATTTTGATGTAACCAAAGTAGAATTGAATGGCGAACTTAAACTTAAAGGAAAAAGAGGCAAGGACTTTTGATGCCATTGTGGTGGGAACAGGAGTATCCGGGGGATGGGCTGCAAAGGAGCTCTGTGAGGCAGGATTAAATACCTTGGTACTAGACCGTGGGCGCAACGTTAAGCACGTAGAGGATTATAAAACGGCCAGTTTAGATCCCTGGGATATGGAGTTTAAGGGTCGACTTACCAGAGAGGAACTCAAGGATAAACCTAAGCAATCGCGATCTGGCTCACCTAAAAGAAAAGAAACAGCGCACTACTTTGTCAATGACTTGGAACACCCCTATAACGAGGATAAACCATTTGATTGGATCAGGGGCTACCATGTGGGTGGCAGGTCCATTATGTGGGGGAGACAGTCTTATCGTTTGAGTGATCTGGATTTCACCGCCAACCTCACCGATGGTCATGGAATCGACTGGCCCATACGATACAAAGATATTGCACCCTGGTACGACTACGTAGAAAGCCACGCAGGGATCAGCGGGAACCGGGATGGTATTCCACAACTACCTGACGGACAATTTATGCCTCCCTTCGAACTCAATTGTGTGGAGCTAGCAGTGAAACAAGGCATCGAAAAGGCTTTTCCCGAACGAAACCTGATCATTGGACGTACCGCCAACATCACTGTAGCTAAGGACCACCGTGGAAAGTGTATGGGTCGGGCACGCTGTAACCGGGGGTGCCCATATGGCGCGGCTTATAGCAGTCAGTCAGCCACTTTGCCCTATGCGGAGAAAACCGGAAATATGACCTTACGACCAAATTCAGTAGTCAGTCAAATACTATATGATGCAGATTCAGGTAAAGCCAAAGGCGTTCTGGTGATTGATAAGGAGACTAAGGAAGAGATAGAATATTACAGCAAGATCGTCTTTTTAAATGCGTCGACGGTGGGCAGTACCGCGATATTGCTGCACTCAAAATCAGACCGATTCCCTGATGGAATGGGAAATGACAGCGGTGAGCTGGGTCATAACCTGATGGACCATGCAATGGGTGCAGGTGCCGGGGGCACCGTAGAGGGATTTGAAGACCGGTATTTTTATGGGCGAAGACCTACCGGGTTTTATATTCCCAGATTCCGTAATCTCAACCGGGCTACCCGCAGAAAGGATTATTTAAGAGGTTTTGGTTACCAAGGTGGCGCCGGAAGATCAAATTGGTCAAGAGGTGAAAAGTCTTTTGATTTCGGTGCGGATTTCAAAGAACAAATGTTTAAGCCTGGACCTTGGAGTATCGGTATGGGAGGGTTTGGAGAGTGCCTGCCCTATCATGACAACCGGATGTACCTGGATTATGATAAAAAAGACCAATGGGGTCAGCCCACCGTTACCTTTGATGCTGAGTTCAAAGATAATGAGAGAAGCATGTGCAAGGATATCGGGGAAAGCGCCGGAGAAATGTTGGAGGCTGCAGGAGTAAAGAACGTCGGTATACGATGTAACATCACCAACATCGGTTTAGGCATACATGAGATGGGTACTGCCCGCATGGGCAGGGACCCTCGGACCTCGGTACTTAACCCGTACAATCAGATCCATGCGGTACCCAACGTATTCGTTACGGATGGGGCCTGCATGACTTCTGCGGCCTGTCAGAATCCATCACTTACCTATATGGCCCTGACCGCGAGAGCCGCAGAATTTGCTGTTAAACAACTTAAGAATAACAATATATAGTTATGGATCGAAGAGATGCCATTTTATCACTTACCACGGTACTGGGATATACTGTAGCGCCAGCCAGTATTATAAGTCTGTCTGGAGGTTGTGCAAAACCAGAACCCGGTGTTGCATGGAATCCAAAGTTTTTTCAGCAGGAAGGTGCTGTGATCGTGGAAAGACTAGGTGAAGCGATCCTGCCTAAGACCGACACTCCCGGAGCTACCGAGGTGGGGGCTCACCTGTTTGTAGACAGTTTTCTAAATAGTGTGTCCACTGATCAGGATCAACAAACATGTAGGTTAGGGTTGGACCATTGGAAATCCAGCTATCAGCAGCGACATGGAAAACCATTGGTTGAAGCTTCTAGCAACGATCTGCAGCAAGAGTTGGAATATCTTCTTAAGGTTGAACCCGAACAACAACAGAAGATCATGGGGTTGATCCAGTCGGATCCTCCCACAGAGGCCAAAGATCAGGAACAGTATTACATTTACGCATTCCTGATGATGTTTAAGAAAATGCTGATGTTAGGATACTATGCCTCTGAGCAGATTGGTGAAAATGTGTTATCCTATCTCCCGATTCCTGGCAGGTACGATGGTTGTATACCTGCAGATGAAGTAGGAAATGCCTGGGCCCTGTAATTCAATGAGTGAAAGATTGAATGGATTGAATGAGTGATTGGTACACACGCACACTCACACTCACACACAATCTCATGATAGCTCATGAAGGTTTAAGTAGTTATTTTCTATAAGTTGACCACAGACTTCCAAGTTTGTCATGAGAAAAATAGCCAATTTAATTGCTCTGATAATCATTGCAATATGTCTTTCCTGTGAATCGATGGTTAAAGAAACAAAATGGACCATTTCGTCTCCGGATAACCACATTAGGATCGACCTGCAGTTAGCTGAAGGCAGGTTGGAATACTCGGTTCATCACCAGGGACTTCCGATAATCAATACCTCCTCTATGGGAGTGGTCAGAGACGATGCAGACCTGAACCAAGGATTATCATTTCTAGAGAAGTCACCACCAGAATCACTTAATGAATCTATCAGCTTTCTTACCGGGAAACAATTAAAAGTCGATGTCTCCGGGGTTAGGCAAATTATGGCATTTACCAATAAAGAAGGGAAAATATTACAAGTCGAGGTATTGGTTTTCAATGACGGTTTGGCCTTCAGGTATTTATTCCCCGAACAAACCGAACAAAAGGTAAATCTTCTCCACGATGCTACTACCTTCTCAATCCCAGAATCAGCCAATGGATGGTTACAACCTTATGACCAGGTAACTCCTTACACACCCGCGTATGAGAGACTTTATGAAAATGGAATTGCCGTAGGTCAAACTGCCAGCTATGGAAATGGGTGGTGTTTCCCGGCATTATTCAATTCAGGGGATCAGTGGTTGTTACTCAGCGAATCGGGTATAGATGGTAATTACGCGGGTTGTCACCTGGATAACGACCCAGGAAGTTCAGTTTACCGGTTAAGATGGCCAGAGCAGGCGGAGGCCAAAAACCTGGGCCAGTCAAAACCATCCTCGGTATTACCATGGAAAACCAGTTGGAAGACTATGGCAATAGGTGACCTTAATGGCATTGTGCAGTCCGATATCGTCAAGATCATTAATCCTGCCAATCGGTTAAGTCAGACCTCATGGATCAAACCAGGCAGGGTTTCCTGGAGTTGGCTTTCAGATCATCCTAGTCCACGCAACCATCAGAAACTTAAGTCATTTATAGATCTGGCTGCTGAAATGGGTTGGGAGTACTCACTAATTGATGCCAACTGGGACCAAATGGAAGGCGGTACTGTGGAGGATTTAGTGCAGTATGCAAAAAACAAAGGAGTGGGCATCATCATGTGGTATAACTCAGGGGGACCTCATAATGACGTAACTGAAGCACCCAGAAATCTGATGCACCAGGCAGAAACCAGGCAAAAGGAATTTAAGAGATTGCAAGATTTAGGAGTGAAAGGGGTAAAAGTGGACTTTTTTCAAAGCGACAAACAAATCATGATGGCACTGTACAAAGAGATATTGGAGGATGCGGCCGATTATGAAATCCTGGTGAATTTTCATGGTTGTACCATTCCGCGTGGTTGGTCGCGTACTTATCCCCATTTAATTACCATGGAGAGCGTTAGAGGCGGAGAGTGTTACAGCTTTGACGATTCCTATGCGGCCTCAGCGCCTGAGCTTAATACCATACTACCATTTACCAGAAATGTTATTGGGTCAATGGATTATACTCCGGTGATATTCAGTGATCTGGTAACCCCTCATCTTACAACCTATGGACACGAACTTGCGTTGTCAGTACTTTTTGAGTCTGGCTGGCTACATTTCGGTGATGGGGTAGAAAGCTACAGGTCGCTGGGCGAAGTGGAAAAGAGTTTTCTGAGGGGGGTTCCAGTTACCTGGGATCAGGTAGAGCTCATTCAAGGCAAACCCGGGGAAGAGGTGATCCTGGCCAGACGACATGGTAAGACCTGGTATGTTGCGGGTGTAAATGGCCAGGACCAGGCTAAGACATGGTCAGTTGATATCAATCGGTTTGGCGGGAATTTCCAGGTAACCAAAATTGCCGATAACGGATCACCAGATCAGCTGGTGGCTACAGAGATTGAAAATCCGGACAATATTAGCGTCGAGGTGTTGCCTTATGGAGGATTTGTGCTTAAACTTACTCCAGTCTCGAGCCTAGCTCTAAATTGATAAAAGTTCATATGCGTTTCACCTTCTTCGTGCTTGCTGCCATCTGGTGTTTGGAAGGATATGGACAGCAGTTTACGGTTAGATCTGTAGTCAACAGAATGATTGAAGACCAGCAGACCCCAATCCCCAAAGGATCAGTAGACACACTTATTGTGGGCCAGTGGAATCAACAGGTGCGTGGAATAGCCACCACTTTCTTGGCAACATATGAGGTAATTAAGCAAGCTCAACGACAAGGCCTCAACCTGGTGATAACTCACGAGCCCACCTTTTATGATCATCTTGACCAACGAGATGTTTATGGGGACCTAGATCCGGTGGTAATAGAAAAGCTAAAATTTATTGAGGAAAACAATATGGTGGTATTTCGTTACCATGACCTACCTCACATGGCCCAACCCGATATGATCATTGCGGGACTGGTGACCAAGCTTGGTTGGGAGGAGTTCAAGATTGATGAGAAAGTGTTTCAATCACCATTCAATACTTTAGGTGAACTTTCCAGATATCTAAAGGATCATTTTGGTGCTTCTACCTTACGAGTGGTAGGAGATCTGAATACGAACATCCAGAGGGTGGGGCTGTTACCCGGTGCTTATGGTCGCGAGGCTCAGGTTAAAGCATTAAATCAAAAACAGGTTGATGTTCTAATTATTGGCGAGGCCAGGGAGTGGGAAACTGTCGAATATGTGAGAGATGCACAGGAGATGGGTCTTTCAAAGGCCTTAATCGTCTTAGGGCATGCAGATTCGGAGGAACCAGGCATGGAATACATAGCAAATTGGTTGAAAGAACTGACTCCGGAGGTTCCGGTACAATTTATACCGGCTGGTAACCCGTTTCAAAGAC
>JANQPK010000371.1 GCA_028289505.1 Cyclobacteriaceae bacterium | reverse complement strand
ATATTGTCAAAACCAACTCTTGGCTGGTAGTTGTAAGGGCCATTAATTTCACTCTCCCGGGCCATGTTTCTGAAATTTCGCAAAATGGAGGATTGCTTTTCTTCCTCCCGCACTTCTTCCAGGGCCTCGGTGTCAAAAACATAATTATCTGTATCAATAACCCCAGTAATGTCTTCATCCTGCACCTCCGTATCAAAAACAAAATTATCCGTATCAATTATCCCGGTTTCCTGCTCCTCTACTTGATCAAGGCTATCCCTGGCCTGCTCCAACTCCAGTCTTAGGGTATCACGTGTTTGCTCTTGAATCTCAAGTTGTTCTAATTCTCGCTGTCGGCGTTCTTTGATCCGTTCAGAAACGAAAAGCGCCTGTTTCACTTCTTGCCGTCGGGTTAACGGAGTGAAGTTGTTTTCATTTAGGTTAAAATTACTGTGGTAAAAAATCTGATCAGCCCCAGAACTTGTCATTACGTAAGCCAAAGAGTTCTTTTTGAAATTAACATCAAAGTGCTTGATGCTCTTTGAAAACTTGGAGATCTGGGTGTAAAGTTTCGAGTCTAATTCATACCTATACAAGTTGTAAATGCCTTTTTGATCGCTAATATAGTAGACTACGTTACTATCTTGAGCAATTGGTTGTACATCGTGACTTAAGGTGTTAGTAATCCTGGTAGCAACCTTCGACAGTGAATCCAACGAGAGAATAAATAGATTGAAGTTTTTATCAACCTCTGTCAGCTTTACCGTTTCACGTTTTAAGGTGTCGTTGGTCCGATTTGAAGAAAACACCAAGTTGTTGGTGCCTGGGATAAACCTTGGGTCCATATCGTCAAAAGAATCGTTGGTAATCCTTCTAAGGGAATTTCTTCCTAATGAAAGCAAAAACAGGTCATTCTGTCCCCTGCTCTCCGCGCTAAGGATAGCTACTTTACCATTCTCATGAAACTCCAAATCCTTGACCTGGGTGATTTTGCTCAATGATCTGCTTAAAGACCTTCCAGATCCAACATCATACATGATAAGTTGATAATCCCCCTTATCCACCTTCACTACACCTAAGGTATTGTTATCCTTCCATGACAATAATGGGATTTCTTCATCTATCTCCTGATTAATCACTTTATACCCCCCCTTGACCACGGATTTTTCTTGCCCTGATACCAAATCTCGGATCAGGACCTCGTATTTACCGTTGAAGTTGGTCGAATAGGCTATTAAGCTTCCGTTAGGGCTTATCTTGACTTGATTGTATATATAACCTTTCTTGTTCGGACCTAAAATTGCAAGACTTTCAGATGGTGCCTGGTAAGAACTTTCCACTTGATCGGACATGGAGATGTAGTAATTCCTCCATTCCTCGATAAACCGGTCATAAGTAACCCCCAATGTATAAATAATGCTGTTTTGTTCACTGCGATTTATTCTAGTCAGATTGAGAATATTCGAAATGTTATTGCGACCGTAGTTTTCAGCGATGTAATTCCATATTGACTGACCCACGATTCCCGCTTCCTTCCCATTTAGTTTACCCAACTTAGTAGACCTTTTGCTCTTGAAATAATCCCTCATGTAATCGTCCATCTCAACAGACCAGCCGTAAGTGATGTATCGAGCGCCACCATCGATAACCCACTCCGGAAGATTGAACAAGTAGGAGCTTTGGAACATCTCAGTTAAGCTACCTCCATACATCATATCTCTGATCAAAAGCTTAGATACTTTATAAATGAGTTCCATTTTAAAGTCCACAGCGCTACCCGGGTGGGCCACTTCAACCTGTGGCTTAACAAAGTCAGTCTGTCCACTGGAAGTAAAGTTTTTATTATTGATACCAATATTACTTTGCTGGAGATCCGATACGGAATTATAAACAAAGACCTTTGCTTTTGAATAAAGCGCATACCCTAGGACATCCTGGGTAATCCTGTCATATTCACCTTCGAGGTATTCTGCCGCCTTACGAGCATTCTGCTTTCCTCCCTCGTAGAAATAAACATCAAAATTGTCGGAACTGTAATATTGCCAATTGAAGGCTTTGTATTGTACCCGGTTTTTGCCGAATTCATCGATGGATTCCTGCCCGCTGACCTCTATAAAAATGCCAAAAAAAACCGCCAAACAAAGCGAGGCCTTAATACTTCTAAACACCATAAAACGGCTCAAAATTTATTGTAATATAAAGAAAAATAGCGACTAATAGATACTTCAGGAATCATTGGTTTACCTTGCTCTAGGAAATCACAAAATTGGCGGACAAGGTAGGGGGCCAGTGATACACCCTTTGTTCCTAAACCATTAAACAATGCTAATGGTTCGAATTCAGGATGTAAACCTATCAACGGTCGCCGGTCTAAGCTTGCAGGACGCACTCCTGCGATTTGGCGCGTTACGGTATACGGGGTCCGCAATAACCCCTCTAACTTCCGTTGTAAATTCAATTTTGCTGTAGGTGTAGTTTCCCAGTCCGTATTTTGATTATCAAAGGTAGCACCTACTTTGCAATATTTATCCCGGTAAGGCAATACAAAAACACCCCGGTTCACAATACACTCCAGTGGTTGTTCCAGTTCAATCTCCAGAATCTCTCCCTTTACGGGTCTCATAGGTATCCACGCAAAGAGTCGATTTTGGCTAACCCAGGGACCTTCACAAAAAATTATTTTATTAGCTTGATGCCCCTGATAGCTGACCTTATTCTTAATCATTTGTAGGTCTGATGCTGTAAATCTTTGGTTGACAAGCACCTTTTTATCTATTAGAACAGATCTTACAGTGTCTATCAGAGTGATAATATCAACATACCCGGTCTGCTTAAGCATCAAACCGCCCAATGGATTCACAACCTGAGGCCATTCGCCACTATCTGCTATTATGGCATCAATATAAGGTCGATAATGCTCATCGTAAATCCTTGTACCCCATTCATTTTGCTCTTTTAATGAAAGAAAGGGCCTGAACATTGGTAGGTTATGAAGGATTCTGATTCCCAATTCCGCTTCCAGAGTCCTGTAGTACTTTTGTAAAAACGGAAACAACGCATCCGCCATCCAGGTCTTTACCATCTTTCTGCCGGTAAATGGATTATATATACCTGCTGCTACTTTGCTGGATTTTGGTTGCTGTAAATCATCGTAAACCTGTACAGTCCGACCTGATTTCAGCAACTCGTATGCCAATAAAGACCCCGAGAGTCCCTGACCTACAATGATGTAGTCATAGTGCATTGTGCAAATTAAAAATCCCCATATGGATAATTGCCAATTATTCCACAAATTTGTGCATTCTGCTCAATAAAGCATGTTGCAGGTAAAGTCATTCGTATTTGGTCCGTTTCAGGAGAACACCTATGTGCTTTCCAATGACAGCAATTCTGGAATTATCATTGATCCAGGATGTTATGAAGCTAGCGAACAACAACAGCTTTGCGATTACATTGAAAGTAACAACATTGAAATAACCCAAATCCTTAATACCCATTGTCATATTGATCATGTATTGGGAAATGAATTCGTAAAGAGGCGCTTCAAGGCTCCTTTGGCTATTCCTGAAGGCGAAAAAGAGGTTCTGCTGGCAGTGGAGTCTTACGCTCCTGCCTATGGGTTCCACCGGTACAAAGAGGCTGAAGTAGATCAATACCTAGGTGAGTCCGACACTATATCATTTGGGGATATCACTTTGAATATTTTATATGTTCCTGGGCATTCTCCGGGACATCTGGCATTTTACCATTCACAATCAAATACTTGTTTGTCTGGGGATGTATTGTTTATGGGAAGTATTGGCCGTACCGATCTTCCAGGTGGTGACCACCAAACATTGATTGATAGTATTCAACAAAAGATGTTTTTGTTACCAGATGAGACCACGGTTTATTGCGGACACGGCCCTGTTACCACCATAGGCCAGGAAAAGATGTCCAATCCTTACTGTGCAGTGGTCTGAATGGTCAAACAGAAAACGCTATATTTCCTCCCCAACCTGTTGACCCTAACCAGTCTATTTTGTGGTTGTGTTGGTGTAACCTTGGCCTTAGGTCAGCAAGTTGACCTGGCGGTCTATATGATCTGGGTCTGCGCGGCATTAGATGTTTCAGACGGACTGGCTGCCAGGGCTTTAGGTGTTTCATCAAACCTGGGTAAACAGCTAGATTCTTTGGCAGATTTAGTGGCATTTGGCCTGCTACCTTCAACCTTATTATACACCCTTAGTAGTGAATACATTGCGTCACCCTGGAACTATTCAGTGTTTCTAATAACGGTATTTTCCGCTTTAAGATTAGCGCGTTTTAACCTGGACCCCGGACAAGAAGTGAATTTCAGAGGCATACCAACTCCAGCAAATGCCCTATTAATCAGCAGTTTTCCTCATATAATGAGCCAAAACGCTGAATTTTTACGTCTTGGGTTAGAAAACCAGTTTTTTTGGCTTTTCATAGTAGCGGTTTTATCGTATTTACTGGTTTCAAATATCCCACTTTTGGGATTTAAGTTTAGTGATTACAGCTGGGCTAACAATAAATACCGGTATCTATTGGTGGTGCTGGTGGTTATTTTGTGTATTAGTCTTGGTGTACTTTCAGCATTGCCATGGATCATTGTATCATATTTGACAACCTCCTTAATCTGGTGGTACAACCGAAGCTGAGATCGTGGTTAGTGGGTGCAGCTTATTTCCACTATAACTCATGTTGACCAAGCAAAAGTTAAAATACTGTCTTTTGATTTTTGTAGCCCACTTCAGTCTTATTATAAGTGGTCAAAATCCATCTGTATTATCATCGGGAACCTGGGCTAAACTGGGTGTGACCCACAAAGGGATTTACAAAATAAACCGGGAGGTCCTGATAGACGCAGGTTTTGCTCCAGAATCCATAGATCCCAGCAAGATTCAGCTTTACGGCCAGGGAGGAGGTATGTTACCCCAAAGTAACCAGCTCGATCGTCCAAATGATTTAAAGGAAAATGCTATTTATGCATCTGGTCTCGAAGACGGTTCATTCGATCAGAATGATTACTTGTTGTTTTATGCTGAAGGTCCCCAACTTGAATACGTCAACCAACAGGGTAAGCTGATTTATGAAAAAAATCTTTATGCAGATACCGCCTTTTACTTTGTTACTGTAGGTGATAACGATGGAAAACGCATGCAGTCTACTCCCAATCTGGGTAGTAGTTTCCCTGAAATTGACAACTACATACACTACGAATACCACGAATTGGATCGGGTCAATATTCTGAGCTCTGGAAGAGAATGGTATGGACAGTTCATGACCTCGTCAAATCCCATACGAATTGAATTTGAGAATACTCCTACTGTGAAAGCTGGTACCGAGCTAACTCTTGTAAGCTCGGTAGTAAACAGAAGTCAGGACAGGGCCACAATCAACTTTGCTGTGAACGGAACCGCGATGGGTACTATGGAGTCCAACGGAATCGGATCTGGCACCTACGATGACAAAGGGGTAGTGGTCACTGATACGCTTAGGATTGGGTCGGAAGTGGTAAATACGCAGCCTGGGAACTTGAATTTTGTAGTCAATTACCGGGGTCCGGGGAATGGCTTGTTAGATTACTTGCAGGTTTATTACCAAAGCCCGTTAGAAATGCTAGGGCAGACCATATATTTTCGATCACCAGTGAGTACAGATCACTCCGCGAGTACATTTAAAATCTCAAATGCTGCCAGCAACTTGGTAATCTGGGATGTTACTGATCCACAAACTGCACAGGTTCAGCAATATCAGTTAAATGCTGAACAAGCGGTTTTCGGGGCCAATAGTCAGACAATGCGAGAATATCTAGCTTTTCAAGGCAGTGATTTTCCGTTACCTATTTCGGTTGAACCAGTTGCAATTCAAAACTTGCACGGATTATCAGTCCCTGACCTATTAATTGTTACCCATTGGTTATTCCTGGATCAGGCTCAGCAGTTGGCTGCCTTTCGATCTCAAAATGAGGAAATTGATGTACAAGTAGTCACCGTCGATGAAATCTATAACGAGTTTAGCTCAGGTAGGCAGGATGTTACCGCGATACGAGACTTCGTTAGATATCTGTACCAAAAGGATAATAAGCTCAAATACTTGTTACTTTTTGGTCGGAGCTCATTTGATTACAAAAACGTTACCGAACGAAATACCAATTTTGTTCCCACTTATCAGTCTCGCAATTCAGTGGACCCCATCTATAGCTACAACTCCGATGACTATTTTGGATTTTTGGATGACGATGAAGGTATGTGGACCGAGGAACTATCTGGTATCGGAGGGCATTTTCTGGATATTGCCGTAGGGCGTCTACCAGTTACCACCAGGCAAGCAGCACAGGATGTGGTGGACAAACTAATACACTATGGATCTAACCCAGTTACTCTAGGTAGTTGGAAGCAGGATATCTACTATGTGGCAGATGATGGTGACTTTAATCTTCACCAACGCGATGCTGATCAACTGGCTACAATGGTAGATACCACCAGTACCGAATTCAATGTGCATAAACTCTACATGGATGCCTTTCCCCAGGAGCAGACCCCCAATGGGGAGTCCGCTGATGCACTCACTTTTGCACTAGAAGATGCCATCAAAAAAGGGGCACTGATCGTGAACTATACTGGGCATGGCAGTGAATTTCGATGGGCAGAAGAAACCATCCTCAATCACAATATGATCGATAGTTGGGTAAACATCGACCGGCTTCCGTTGTTCGTAACCGCAACCTGCGAATTTGGTAGACATGACGATCCTAAACGGATATCTGGAGCGGAAAAGCTCATTACCAATCCCAAAGGAGGTGCCATTGGCCTGGTTACTACCGCCAGACCGGTGTTTGCCAGCAAAAACTTTATATTGAACAGGGCATTCTATGAAGTCGCACTTTCCAAGACGGAGACCGGATACCCAACTTTAGGTGAAATATTCAAATACACCAAGAATGATAGCTACAACATTGTAGCCAATCGCAACTTTGCCCTGCTGGGAGACCCCTCGATGAAACTAGCATATCCCCAGGAGCAACTAAGGATCACTGATATTATCAGTGATAATGTAGCTGGTGATACGGTCAAGGCACTAAGCAATATCAAGATATTGGGGGAAGTGGTCAACGCAGAAGGTGAAAACTTAACCAACTACCACGGGACCGCGGAGATAACCATCTTTGACAAGCAGACCGTTTCGGAAACCTTGGGAAGCGACGGTGGCCGTACTTTTACCTTTCAAGAACGAAATAGTGTCATTTTCAGGGGTCAAGCAAGTATAAAGTCCGGTGGTTTCGAAATAAATTTTATTGTTCCTAAGAATATTAATTACCTACATGGGGCTGGGAAAATCAGTCTTTATGCACTGAGCACCAATGGGTTAGAAGATGCCTCAGGCGCCACTAGTTCCTTTATCATTGGTGGCACAAATAAAAATGCACCTGTAGATAATATACCGCCTGAGATCACGTTATATATGGACGATCAATCGTTCATAAGCGGTGGATCGACTGGTAGGAGTACGTTACTTTTGGCCAGATTAACAGATGAGAGCGGAATAAACATCTCTAACTCCGGATTAGGACAGGATATTGTAGCAGAGATCGATTCGGATCAAGAGATTATTCTGAACGATTTTTTTACGGCAGATATTGACTCTTACCAAAGTGGTTGGGTGCGTTATCCAATAGATCGGTTGGAAGAAGGTAAACATACGCTGACCTTGAAAGCTTGGGATATTCATAATAACTCGAACATCTCAAGTTTGGAATTTCAGGTCTTTGATGGTTCCAGACTTGCCATCGGTGAGGTTAAGAATTACCCAAATCCGGTAAAGGATTTCACCACTTTTTTAATTGACCACAATCAACCAGGCACCGAACTAGAGGTAACTATTCGGATTTTTGATAGACAAGGAATGCTTGTACATCAGATTTCGACGAAATACGAGAATAGTCCGTCTACTATAAATGATACCACTTGGAATGGCGCTAATGGCCAAGGAACACCGTTAAAGAACGGAATTTACCTTTATCAAGTAATTGTTAAATCGACCACCAGCGGTGACATTAATGTGGAAAATCAAAAAATGATATTAATAAAATGACTAAATTTGCGTTCCTGAAAACTTTTGGAATGAAGAAAAAGTTAGTTTACGCTCTCTTTCTGGGCTTAATGTATTTTGGTTCAACCTCTCAAAGTTTGGGGCAATTTGTGGGTCAAGATACCACCAGGAGGGTAATCACTACAGCGGTGGGATTTCTTTCGATCTCACCGGATGCCAGAGCCGCAGCCATGGGGGATGCTGGAGCAGCTATTAGCCCCGATGCAAATTCGATACACTGGAATGCCGGAAAACTGGCCTTTGTAGAAAACAATATTGGCTTCTCCTTAAATTATACTCCCTGGTTAGGGAAAATAGTGGATGATATGTCCTTATCCTATCTGTCTGGTTATTACAAGTTAACCGATGACCAAGCAGTGGGTATGGAATTACGGTATTTTGATTTGGGAGATATCGACTTGTTCAATGATAATGGTGATCCTACCGGTAGTGTAAGACCACGTGAATTTGCCATTGGAGGTACCTACTCCAGAAAACTAAGTGAAAAGCTGGGAGTTGGAGTAAGTCTTCGTTTTATCCATAGCAATATTAGTCAGAATATCGCTGCAATTGGAGATGACAGTAAGCCAGGTTCCTCAGTTGCTGGGGATATCGCAGTTTATTACAATACCGACCTGCAGATGGGAGCCAGTACCTCTAAGCTTGCTTTTGCAGGGTCTATCTCAAATATTGGGGGTAAAATCTCCTACTTAAACGAGGAGACCAGGGACTTTCTACCCACAAATCTTAGGTTGGGGACCGCCTGGACAGCAAATTTTGATGCCTATAATACCATCACACTTAGCCTTGATTTCAACAAGTTAATGGTACCTACGCCGCCCATCTACGAGACCGATGCGGATGGCAATATAGTATTTGATCCCAATGGAAATCCGATTATTGCCGAAGGAAGGGATCCGAATAGAGGTGTAATTTCGGGTATGTTTGGCTCTTTCTTTGACGCTCCAGATGGTTTTTCGGAGGAAATGCAAGAGTTTATGATCT
This sequence comes from Cyclobacteriaceae bacterium, assembly GCA_028289505.1. Lineage (GTDB taxonomy): Bacteria > Bacteroidota > Bacteroidia > Cytophagales > Cyclobacteriaceae > SZUA-3. Next base: position 2,137 of record JANQPK010000371.1, on the reverse strand, counting down.
CATTTGGCGCTGAATATTGGTATAACCAGCTCTTCGCAGCCAGGGCCGGTTACTTTTATGAGAATGAAAATAAAGGAAATAGGAAGTACTTTACTGTTGGTTTAGGGTTCAGATATCAGGTATTTGGTATTGACTTTGCCTATTTGATACCAACGGAACAGGAGCATCCACTGGCTGAGACCTTGAGATTCAGCTTAATGTTTAATTTCGACAATTAACCATCCTTTATGCTCGATAGGACCATGGTTCCTGCCATCAATCAAATTGAGCAGGTGTCCATCGCAGAGGCAGTATCCATTGAGCTTGATAACGGCATCCCCCTCTATTACATAGATTCAGGCCCACAACCCGTGATGCGGTTGGAAATTATTTTCAACGCTGGTAAATGGTTTGAGGACCACCCTGGTCAAAGCTATTTCACGAGTAAAATGCTCGCCGAGGGTACTAAAAGCTACCACGCTCAGGAAATAGCCACCAGATTTGAGGAGTTGGGTGCCTTTGTAGAAGTAAGCAGTGGATTTGATCACATAACCTTGGTGGTACACCTACTGGCACGGCAGCTTAATGAGGTATTGCCCTTGGTGCAGGAGATGGTCTACAGTCCCAGTTTCCTAGGTTCAGAGCTCCAAGATCTGAAAGACCGAAAGAAGCAAAGTCTACTGGTGGATTTGCAGAAAAACAGTTTTGTGGCAGCAAGGCAGTTTACCCAAATGATTTTTGGTGAAAATCATGCTTATGGTCGCATGCTAAAGGTTGAGGATGTAGAGAGCCTTCAGCAAAAAGATGTGGCTGCTTTTCATCAGTCACATATGACTGGTAATTTCGAGATTATTCTATCTGGAATGGTGAGAGAGAACCATCTGGAAATTATAAATCTGGTTCTGGGACAGGAACCTTTAGACAAAAAAGCGCAACAACCTAATGTAGAATTAGCCTATTCACCTTCAAAGTATGTATTAGATAAGGAGGATAGCCTGCAGTCTTCCATAAGGCTGGGGATACCCTTTATCAACCGGCCTCATCCAGACTATCTGGATATGTTGGTGGTAAATGAGATTTTAGGGGGATATTTTGGATCCCGGCTAATGAGCAATATTCGTGAAGATAAGGGTTATACTTATGGTATTAGGTCAGGTATAAGATGCCTAACACATCACAGTATTTGGGTGGTAAGTACTGATGTCAAGAAGGAATTTCGGGAACAGACTTTAGATGAAATCAAGAAAGAAATTAAAAGGTTACAAACGGAACTGGTCCCACAATCTGAACTCCAAACTGTTAAAAATTATATGCTTGGTTCGCTGGCGTCATCGGTTGATACCCCATTTGCATTGGCCGATAGGTTTAAGACTGTACACTTCAGCAGGCTGGATTACAGCTACTTTGAGCAGTATTTTCATGCGGTAACTCAAATTGATGATCAAAGGATCTTACAATTGAGTAATCAGTATTTAAGACACGATAATATGAGTACAGTATTAATAGGTTGACCAGCTATATTTTTACGGTTGCCTTGTGATCCACCGGCACCTTGAAAACTACTCCTGATACTTTGATCTTTATATAGCCTTTATAATAGACATCGAACTCACCTTTCATTATATAATTTAATAAGCCGCTGAGTAAGTTGTCATACACCTCTTCTGGAGCAAAACTAGCATTCATTGGGACTTCGAACTCCGATTTAGCAGGAACTTTTACCTCTCCTATTTGTTTTGCTTTGCCTATTGCCTGATCGTTTACCTTTACCTCAATATCAATCTCCTTCACGGTTACTGCAAACTGATTGGGGTTAAATAGGATAGCAGACCCGGAGATGGTAACCTCTTCTTCGCTAAACTCTTCTACTTTAAAGTCTTTCATTCTAATGAACTCAGGTTCTTCGGGTCTAGAACATGCCAGGATCGATAATGAAAGCAGGGTAAGGAAGCTAATATTTAAATGAGTTGATCTCATTAGGGAGTAAGGTAGCAACTAACAGGGATGTTACCATTATTTTGTGAAAAAACCAACCCGGTGGGAATGGGGGAATGGGGGAACAATAGATTGAAGATTAGAGATTAGAGATTGAAGATTAGAGATTGTAGCTGGAAGCTTGAAGCTAGTAGCTGGTAGATAAAAAAAGAGCCCTGAACAT
>JANQPK010000365.1 GCA_028289505.1 Cyclobacteriaceae bacterium | reverse complement strand
AACTACCGAGCCACTCTGCTTAAAGTCTAGATAACCGCCTCTTGATTCGTCCGTGTATTGTTTGCTCAAGGTTGAAAAACCGGTAATTGACCAGTAGTTAGTGGTTAGCTTATCGGTTAGTTGACTACATGAATCGCAACTGAGCGATTGCAACGGTGCCACTTTTAAATGGAATTCCTCATCCCCTCGATTATCCTGCTCCAGTAAGTGCATTTCTGTTTCAGATAACCAGGTGATAACCCATTCGTCCTCTAGTTGGTCCAATGGTTCTATAGTGTCTGGAAGACGAATGACCAGGAAAGAACTGTCATTTGAAATAACCCATTCTCCATCGATAATATTGCAGTCCTGGGTTATCCTAAATACAAAATTGGGTCGAAATTCTAGGTATATGTTGTCAAACAGCCCGGTCTTATTCATTCCATCATCTTTAAACATATCAACTTCCCAAACCTTTGTGAGTAATAGGTCGCTGCTAATGGCGATTCCAGGCCGCTCTTCATCTCCGGTTTCGATACAGGCAGACAGGCCAAAAAAAATAAGCAGCGTGGGTAAAACAAAAACAGTCCTGAATAATTTTTTCATAAGGTTGGCTTACACCACCATAATTACGCTAACAAGACGGAATTCTGAACTATGGTGGTTGCCTACTGTATTTAAGCACGGTTTTTGTGGTTACAAAGCATATTATTACCGTATATACTTAGAGCCCCTTAAAGGCAACCAAACCACTATGCTCATGCGTCATGATAACAATAAATCGGTTTACTTGGATCTTGATAATAGGAAAGTAATTGATCCTATCTTAAAAAAGTGCCGAAGAGGGGATCGTAGGGCACAAAAAAAGCTATTTAAGCTTTTATACCCTTATAGTATGAGCATTTGTTTGCGATATGCCCACGACGAAGATGAAGCTATGGAAGTGCTAAACGACGGCTACCTCAAAATTTTTGCTAAGATCGATCAGCACAACCCAAACAGGTCCTTCAAAGCTTGGGCCAGGAGAATCTTCATTAATACTGCTATAGATCACTATCGCAAAAACGAAAAGCACTATCACTCCCTAGAGATTGAAACTGTAGATACCGAGCACATTAAACCTATGGTATTGGATCAGCTTGCGGTCAACGATATTCAAAGAATGGTGAGTCAGTTACCTCCTGCATATCGTCTCATCTTTAACCTTTATGTGGTGGAGGGATACAACCATAGAGAAATTGCGGAAAAAATTGGAATCAGTGAGGGAACCAGTAAATCTAATCTCTCCAAAGCCCGTGTTCGCTTGAAAAAAATGATTCACAACGCCAACCAGCAGGGTAGTACTAGTTATGGATGATCAGCAGTTTGACCATATCATAAAAAATAAGCTGGAATCACTCGAGCCTGCCTATAATGAATCGGCTTGGAAGGTGCTCGATTACCGCCTCGACTTACTGGCTCCATTGCCTTGGTATTCAAGATGGAAAAGTCTTTTGGTTGCTGGCAGTCTGGGTCTGATTACATTATTGAACATCGGATTATTGTACAAGGTAGATAGCGAACAAGAGCAGCTTGAGGAGCTGGTTCATTTGTTGAGTGAAAAAGACGCTGTTCGCCAAACTGATACTGTATATGTAGTGTCAGAAAGCTATTTAGGTACGTCGTTTTTAGCAGCAGGAAACTCAGCTGGCTTATTGGTAAGTACCGATGCCTCTGCGGTATATGATGTATTGGACCCTCTTGCTATTTATAAGATTAAGGCTGATGTTAAAGTTATAAGGCCGACCTCATCGCTATCTGAAAACGCTATTATTCCAGCAGGAGCTACAGCTGAGAATGTATCCATGCTAGCTGAAAATCGGGAAGTAATCGCGATTAATTCCATTGATCCATTCGAGGTGGATTATAGTCTGAATGGACCGGAAGCTGAGGATATGTATGTGAGGGGTGTAGTCATTCCACCTCGGAAAAAGAAATGGAGTTATCCTATCCAACCTCGGATAGGGATTACCGCAGGATATCTTATCCCGGATCCCGATTTAGGCGAGCGATTTGTCTCATCCAGGCAAAGTTTATTGATCGAGTCTCCCATCCGCAGGAATATTCACGTGCTAAGTGGTCTGTCTTACCAAGAGATGACCTACAAGCTCGATGATGTGGACGATAATAACTTTGACCAAGCCACACTGTTGCAGTACCCGCAGTATGGCTCATTCCCATCCACTCCTGATGAGATAACCGTGGATAATACCATGTTACAGATTCCAATCTATCTCAGATATTACAAACCATTAAATCACAGTTGGTCTGTATTTGTAGGTGGTGGTCCAACTATTGATATTTTACTAAATCAGGAATTCACCTACAGCTTTCTGGACATTCGCAATGAACAACTGGTGAAGTTTGAAGAAACCATACGATCCAATGATCTCCAAGTTAATCTGGGTGCGATCTCCGGTAATGTGGGTATAGAGCATTTCTTCAATCATCGGTTTTCAGCCCAGGTGGAACTCAACTATCAATATGGATTGGGTAAATTAGGTTTAGAGGAACGGTCATTCAATTCTTTTGCGGTAAGTGGTGGCTTGTTTTACAACTTGTCCAAAAGACCCTAGCCCGCATTACATACTTTAAGTATTACTTCAATTAATTACTGCTACTGGTATCGGATTTTCGGTATTTTAATTACCTTGGATTAGATCTTTTTTAGGACTATATTCTTCACCGATCTAATTACACTTAAGCAAAGTGGGCAAAAAGGAAAAGACAAATCCAAGAGCAAGGTTTCTAACAGAAACAGCCTGGGAAGTTTGTAACCAGGTAGGAGGTATTTACACCGTAATTCGAACTAAAGCTGCCAGTATTGTTGAGAAGTTTGGAGACAATTATTGCGCTATTGGTCCCTACATCCACCGAGATGTGAGAGGGGAGTTTGAACCCCTTGATGATTTAAGTAGTCCATTTGGTCTGGCAGTCAAGTTAATGAGAGATAGCGGATTGAATGTACACTTCGGAAGATGGCTGGTGGCCGGTAGGCCATTGGTGGTGTTATTGGATCCCAAAGATGCTTTAGAAAATCTTTCGGAAATCAAATACTTTATCTGGGAGAACCATTACATAGGAATACCAGAGGATGATAAGCTGATCAACAATGTGGTAGCTTTCGGCTATCTAGTAAGGATATTCTTAAAAACATTAGCCCAGCAGATCCAATCCAAAGACCAACTAATAGGACATTTTCATGAATGGATGGGAGGTACCAGCATCCCTGATCTCAGAAAGAATAAGGTGAATATCAAAATGGTATTTACCACGCATGCCACTATTTTGGGTCGGTATCTGGCCATGAATAATCCCACCTTCTACAATCATCTACCATTTTTTGAATGGGAGAAGGAGGCTAAGCACTTTGGTATAGAAACCCTGGCCAGGTTTGAGAGAGCCGCTGCACAAGGTTGTGACGTATTTACTACCGTCAGCGATGTTACTGCTCGTGAGTGTAAGTACTTATTGGGTCGTAAACCCGACATAGTGCTACCGAATGGCATCAACATTAAGAAATTTGATGTACAACACGAGGTCCAGGTTATTCATCAGGAATACAAGGAGGAAATCCACCAGTTTGTAATGGGGCACTTTTTCCAGAGTTATAGTTTTAACCTGGATAAAACCCTGTATTTTTTTACTTCAGGTAGGTATGAATACGTCAATAAGGGTTTTGATCTCACCCTGTCCGCTCTCAGTATTCTTAACGAAAGAATGAAGAAAGCAAAATCCGAGATGACGGTTGTAGTATTCTTCATAACCAATAAAGAGGTTCATTCTATAAATCCGGATACGCTGCAAAGTAGAGGCGTGATGGAGGAAATACGCCAAACCTGTGACGTCATAATCAGGCAGATAAGAGACCAGCTGTTTCACTCCACAGCTGCTAATGCACAATATTACCTGCCCGACCTCAACCAGATGGTTGATGATTATTGGAAGTTGCGCTTAAGAAGGACCCTTCAGAGTTGGAAAACCGATGATTTACCACCAGCTGTCACCCATGACCTGGTTAATCCACAAAATGATGACATATTAAAGTATCTGGCCCAGTCCGAACTACAGAATAGGCAGGAGGATCGGGTAAAGGTGGTTTATCATCCTCAGTTTATCAGTCCCACTAACCCGTTATTTGGCATAGAATATTCCCAATTTGTGCGCGGCTGTCACCTGGGTATTTTTCCTAGTTATTACGAACCTTGGGGCTATACCCCAATGGAGTGTATTGCCAGTGGTGTACAAGCTATTACTTCGGATTTGTCGGGGTTTGGAGAATTTGTACTGAGGACTATACCGAATCATGAAAATTCAGGGGTAAATGTGGTTAGAAGAAGCAAACAGACTGATACGGTGTCTGCTGAACAATTGGCTGACTTTTTTCTAACATTTATCCATTCCAGCCGCCGCAGTCGTATTACCATGCGAAACGAAGTGGAGCGATGTGCCGAAAACTTCGATTGGAAGTACTTGATATCTCATTATTTGAAAGCCTATAATCTGGCTACTGAGAAACCAATGGAAGTTTAGTAGCAAATCAACCACTATGCGTATTAAGTTTTTAGGTACTGGTGATGCTTTTTGTTCCGGAGGTCGATACCAAACCTGTTTCCTGGTAGAATTGAATGATTATAATTTTCTGATAGATTGTGGGGCTACTTCCTTGTTGGCCCTGAGATCAGCTGGGGTAGACTTTAATCATATTGATGCCATTGTCTTAAGCCATTTCCATGGAGATCATTACGGTGGTATACCGTTTTTACTGCTACAGGCCAATTTTGTTAGCTCACGATCCAGTCCTTTAAAAATTTTTGGCCCACCGGGTGTGGCTGATAGAGTAGGGGATTTGATGGAAACTTTGTATCCTAGAGTACGTGTGGATCAATTGTCTTTTGCGGTAGATTTTGACGAATATGGTGATACGGGAATCAGGTTGGGACCCTTGCAAGTTGAAAGCTTTCCGGTGATTCATGTTCCGGAATCGCTTCCTCATGCAGTAAGAATAACTGCTGACAACAAGGTGCTAGCCTTTAGTGGTGATACGGGCTGGTCCGATCATTTATTGGATGTTTCGAGATCTGCTGACTTGTTTATATGTGAGTGTAATTTTTATGATACCCTGGCTGCTTCCCATTTAAGTTATCAGACCATAAAGGGGGCCATGAACAATTTCAAATGTAAAAGATTGATACTAAACCATCTCGGTCCTGAGATGCTGCAAAATCTAGATAAAATTGAATTAGAGTGCAGTCATGATGGACTGGTTCTAGAGGTTTAGCGGTTGCTGGTCACATTTTTAATATTATCATCTACTTAGCAATTCTACTCATTCTAGTAAAAGCTGGTAACTGAAATTCGATTCATAAATCATCAGCAAACATTATGTATATAATATACGTAAGTACTTACATATATATTTTTATATAACTATGGATGTTTTTAATCAACTTGGTGAACTGGCCTTGGGCAGCAGATTGAAGCGATTAAGTGATCAAATAATGAGAGATGGATCTAGGATTTATCGGGATAATGGGATTGATTTTGAGCCTCGTTGGTTTCCTGTTTTCTATACCATTAGCAAAAAATCTCCTAGAGGCGTGACCGAAATTGCCAGGGACTTGGGAGTAACCCATGCTGCAGTAAGTCAGGTGGCTCGTGAATTACTGAAAAAGGATTTATTGGTAGCGGTTAGGGATCAGTATGACGGAAGAAGGAAACTGCTATCGATTTCGGAAAAAGGAAATATTTTGTTACCAGAAATTAAGGAGGTATGGAATGATATTTCTGAGGCAATTCATCAGATGATCAATGAACATCAGACGCATATTATTGATAGTATCCGAGAAGTGGAGCGATCCTTTGAAGAATCCAGTTTACACCAGAGGGTAGCAAAAATCACCCAAGAGCGTTGTATGGATGAGGTGGATATCGTTGATTATAAGGCTGAGTATAAGGAATATTTTAAATCACTGAATTACGCCTGGATCAACAAATATTTCGAATTGGAAGAACTAGATGAGTTGGTGCTGACCAATCCAGATAAAATAGTGAAAGATGGGGGACAAGTTCTATTTGCGAAACTGAACAATCAGATAGTGGGTACCTGTGCATTGATCAAAATTGATAAGGATACCTATGAATTGGCAAAAATGGCGGTAGCGGAAGAGTTTCAGGGACGGCATATTGGTAAAAAATTGGGTTTAAGTGCCATTGAATACTCAATTCGATTAGGGGCCAAGACACTAAAGCTGGAATCCAATAAAAAGCTAATTCCAGCCCTCAATCTTTATCGCAAGCTTGGTTTTGTTCCGGTTTGTTCAGACCATCACAAATCCATGTATCAAAGGGCAAATATCACCATGCAAATGAATCTTGTACCATGAATCCCCGCACTAAGGGTATATTGTATGCAATTAGCGCGGCTTTAGTTTGGGGGCTATTGGCAATCAGCTTGAAAGTAACCTTAGACTATGTGCCAGCTATCACCATAGTATGGGTACGGTTTTTGGTGGCTTTTATCATGCTATGGCTTATTCTATTTTTCAAAGAGAAATCGGCCCTGCAGGTGTTAAACAAACCACCAGTATATGCAATCATCGCTGCCGTAGCATTAGCGGCCAATTATTCAGGGTATATCAAAGGCCTGGAACTAACTTCTCCCAGTAATGCCCAAATAGTAATCCAGCTGGCACCCTTGTTGCTAATTATTGTAGGATTAGTGCTTTACAAAGAGAAGATCAACCTATTGCAGGCACTGGGGTTTTTGGTGGCTATAAGTGGTTTTGCACTTTTTTATAGGGATCAAATCAGTCAATTGTTGACATCACCGGACCATTACAACATGGGGGTAACCTGGGTAGTAGGTGCTGCTCTGGCTTGGGTAGTTTTCGCCAGTTTGCAAAAAAGCTTGGTACAACGGTTTCATGCTCAAGGTTTGAATTTG
>JANQPK010000355.1 GCA_028289505.1 Cyclobacteriaceae bacterium | reverse complement strand
TATTGCGGTGACTTTGGTACTAGCGGTATTCACCTTCGTGATTACTACTATTAATACCAATAAGGGTTATTGGGTGCACATTTTCAATACACCGGGTGTACCCTGGTGGCTTAAATTTCCAGTTCCATTAATGCCCATCATCGAGATATTCGGTGTATTTTCAAAGCCTTTTGTACTGATGCTTCGTTTGTTTGCAAATATTACCGCGGGGCACATGATCATATTGGTCTTTGTCAGTATGATTTTCATATTTGGAAGCATGAATGTCTGGGCTGGTTACGGAACTTCAGTGGTGTCCATGCTATTTTCAGCAGCATTATCATTACTGGAAATACTGGTGGCTTTTCTACAAGCCTATGTGTTCACATTGCTTTCAGCAATTTATTTTGGCATGGCAAAAGTGGAGGACCACCATTAATGATGTATTTTATTTACTTATAATCATAACTCGTTATGTATCTTTTGTCAATTTTATTAGATGCAGCTACCGGATATCTGGGAGCTGGAGTTGGAGCTGGATTGGCAGCTATTGGTGCCGGGATCGGTATTGGTAGAATCGGTGGCAGCGCTTTAGAAGCAATGGCCCGTCAGCCTGAAATCTCCAATGATCTGAGAGGTAATATGATTGTAGCCGCGGCCTTGGTAGAAGGTGCGGTGTTCTTTGCAATCATTATTTGTGCTCTGGTCATTTTCCTTACTTAATTTATAAGCCTGTATCCATTACATTAGGTGTGGATACAGGCATTATTAAAGCATTAGAAATATGGAATTAGTAACTCCTGATATTGGACTTATCTTTTGGATGACCCTGTCATTCCTTATTGTCCTAGCCATCCTAAAAAAGTTTGCTTGGAAGCCAATTTTAAAGGGTCTAAAAGACCGTGAGGATTCCATTCGAGAGTCTTTATCTTCTGCCGAAAAGGCCAGAGAGGAGATGTCTAAGTTGAAGTCGGATAATGAACAACTTTTAGCGGAAGCCAGACTCGAACGGGATCAAATTTTGAAAGAGGCCCTGGCCACTGCCAATTCCATTAAAGAGGAAGCCAAAGCCGATGCCTCCAAGATCTCGGGTAAAATGATTGAGGATGCCCGAGTAGTAATTAACAGTGAGAAACAAGCAGCCTTGACGGAGATGCGGGAACAAGTAAGCCAGCTTTCTCTGGAAATTGCAGAAAAACTATTGAGGACCAACCTTTCGAATGATGAGAGTCAGAGAAAGCTGGTGGATCAATTTATAAACGATATAAAAGTCAACTAGAGAGATGTCCGAATATCGGGTAGCCAGTCGATACGCCAAGTCACTTCTGACTCTGTCTCAGGAACGAGGAGTGCTGGAGCAGGTAAACCAGGACTTTGAGTTATTTCGCAAGATCTGTAAAGACAATCGCGATTTTGTAGTAATGCTAAAGAATCCGATTATCAATCATGATAAGAAGTCAGCAATACTCAACAGGTTGTTCGAGGAAAGATTCCAGAAAGAGACCTTGGCTTTTTTAGGAATTATCGCTCAGAAAAACCGGGAGATGCTCTTACCTGCTATCGCCGAGGAGTTCCATACCCAGTATAATCAATTCCATGGAATTGGTATGGCTAGCGTTACTACGGTAATTCCGCTAGACGACTCGCTAAGACAAGATTTCAAGGATCTGACCAGCCGTCTTATCGGGAAGCAAGGAATAGAGTTGGCAGAAAATATTGATAAAGACCTTATCGGTGGGTATGTACTGAAGGTGGAGGGGAAGCAGGTAGATGAGAGTCTAAGAGGAAAACTTAATGAATTAGCGTTGAAATTCTCCTAGATCTTTGATTTAGGATTAACCAAATAAAAGCAAGATTATGTCAGTAGAAGTTCGCCCAGATGAAGTTTCGGCTATCTTAAGAGAACAACTCTCCAACTTTAAGACCGAAGCTGAATTAGAAGAGATCGGTACCGTGTTGCAAGTAGGTGATGGGGTAGCCCGCATTTACGGACTGTCACAAGCAGAAGCTGGAGAGCTGATTGAGTTTGAAAACGGCTTGAAAGGTCTGGTACTAAACCTAGAAGAGGATAATGTGGGAGCCGTACTCTTCGGTGATTCTGCCGGAATTAAAGAGGGAGATACCGTAAGACGTACCCAAACCATTGCTTCCATTAAGGTGGGTGATGGCATGCTTGGAAGGGTGGTAAATACCCTAGGTGAGCCCATTGATGCCAGAGGTCCATTAACTGGAGACACCTACGATATGCCACTGGAAAGAAAAGCACCAGGGGTAATTTATCGTGAACCAGTGAGTGAGCCTTTGCAGACTGGGATTAAGGCTATTGATTCCATGATTCCTATCGGCAGAGGACAACGAGAACTAATCATTGGAGATCGTCAAACCGGGAAGACCGCAGTGGCCATTGATACTATCATCAATCAAAAGGAATTCTACGAGAGGGGCGAACCGGTGATTTGTATCTATGTAGCCTGTGGTCAAAAAGCCTCCACCGTGGCAGGTGTTGTGTCCGCCTTGGAAAAGGGAGGAGCCATGGATTACACTGTGGTGGTTGCTGCTAATGCTTCAGATCCGGCTCCGATGCAATTCTTCGCACCATTTACTGGCGCCGCAATTGGTGAGTTCTTCAGAGATACCGGCCGACCTGCACTGGTCGTATTTGATGACCTATCTAAGCAGGCAGTAGCCTACAGGGAGGTTTCTTTATTGTTGAGAAGACCTCCCGGACGTGAGGCATACCCAGGTGATGTATTTTATCTGCATTCAAGATTACTGGAGCGTGCGGCCAAGATCAATGCCAATGACTCGATCGCTTCCCAAATGAATGATCTTCCTGATTCAATTAAGCATTTGGTGAAAGGTAATGGTTCACTTACTGCGCTACCAATTATTGAAACCCAGGCCAATGATGTGTCCGCCTATATACCTACCAATGTAATTTCGATTACAGATGGACAGATATTTCTGGAAACAAACCTCTTCAACTCGGGTATAAGGCCTGCTATTAATGTGGGAATTTCAGTTTCCAGGGTAGGGGGAAATGCGCAAATAAAGGCCATGAAGAAAGTGGCGGGTACCTTAAAACTGGATCAAGCACAATTCCGTGAATTAGAGGCCTTCGCCAAATTTGGTTCGGACTTGGATGCTGCTACCCAACTTACCATTGATAGGGGAAGGATCAACCAGGAAGTACTGAAGCAACCTCAATATGCCCCGGTACCAGTAGAACAACAAATCGCCTTAATTTATGCCTCCACTAATGGCTTTATGGATAAAGTTCCGCTTAACCAAGTGAAGGCATTTGAAAAAGAATTCCTCGCGGTTATGACCAACCAACACAAAGATGTAATGGATAGTCTAAGAGCAGGAAAGCTAGAGGATAGTTCAATAGAAGTCCTGAAAAAAGAAGCGACTGATATGGCTGCAAAATATACTAACGAGGCTTAACTGACTATAGCATGCCAAGTTTAAAGGAGGTAAAAAGTAGAATAGCATCCGTAACCTCAACCCAGCAGATTACCAAAGCTATGAAAATGGTGGCGGCTGCCAAATTGAGGAAGGCTCAGGAGAGGATACTGCGCATGCGACCCTACTCTAAGAAGTTATCAACTATCCTGCAAAATGTGTCATCCGGAACTGATCTGGATGTGGTAAATCCATTTGCAGAGGAGCGGCCAGTCGAGCGGGCGTTGATAGTTGCTATTACCTCCGACAAAGGGTTGTGTGGCCCCTTCAACAGTAATGTTTTTAAGGCTGTTAGTGCGCTGGTTGAGTCGCGTTATCAGCAGGTTAGCGACTCTGGTAAACTTACCATTATGCCCATCGGAAAACGTGCAGTAGAGTTCTACCACAAAAGAAACAGGAATAATGTGGAAGACTTTGGTATGCTATTTAGTTCCCTTAACTTCAGCAATGTTCGGGAGGCTGCAGAGCATGCCATGGACGGGTTTGTAGATGGAAACTATGATCGGGTGGAGTTAGTATATAACGAGTTTAAAAATGTGGCCACCCAAAACCTACGGACCGATCAGCTACTTCCCATGTTACCGCAGGTGGATGAAGAACAAAAGCCAGTAGTAACGGATTATATCTATGAGCCCTCAATGGCTGAAATTGTGGAGGAGTTGATCCCCAAATCCCTTAAGCTTAAATTTTTTACCGCATTGTTAGAGTCAAACGCTTCAGAACATGGGGCTCGGATGACGGCAATGGACAAGGCTACCGACAATGCAGGAGAGCTTTTGAAAGAGCTTAAATTAACCTACAACCGAACCAGGCAGGCTGCTATTACCAAAGAGATACTAGAGATAGTAGCTGGCGCGGAAGCATTGTCAAGTAACTAGAAGTTATTCCTCGGCATGAGGTTTTATCGATACCTTAATGCCCTTAGCATCGATGTTGTCGCTGGAGCGGTGGTTTGTGCACTTTTTTTTGCCAAGCTATTGCAGTCCGAGCTACCAGTAGTGGTGCTGGTTACCTTAGCTTTGGCGGTTTGGTCTGTATATTGTATGGATCATCTATGGGACGCCCGCAGGAGTCCCAATCCCACACTTACCTTTAGGCATTATTTCCACAAATCCTACCGTAAGCTATTGACCACGGTACTGGTAGTAGTATTGATATTAGGAATTGTGCTTTTTTGGTGTTTACCAGATCCCGTCAAGAGCATGGGTTTTATTCTAACCTTATCAATACTGATCTATTTTCTCACGTCTTTTTTTTGGGCCTCAAAGCCGGTTTATCACAAGGAGTTATTAATTGCATTTGCATATTCCTTCGGTGTAATTTTGGGACCGTTTGCTTTAAGACAAACCCCAATTACAGCACCTCACCTGCTAATATTCATTCAGTTTACTACGCTAGCCTTTTCTAACCTATTGCTCTTTTCCTATTTTGATACCAAGTCTGACACTGAGCAAAATTTTGGATCCCTTTCAAGGTCCATCGGTAAAAAGAATACCCGTCTAATCATAGTAATGTTGCTAACATTACTTGTAGTAACTACAATTATTGGATTTTTGATTTGGTTCGACCAGGTCCTGATCAGACAAAGCCAGTGGGTATTGGCGCTGATGACAGTACCCCTAATTGTAACCTTAACATGGCAGTCATATTTTGGGCAAAGCGACCGCTACCGAATTCTGGGTGATACTTCTTTCTTCATTCCCTTATTAATATTGTGATTGTTGGCAGATTATAATAATGTCGCACCTTACTATGACTTGCTATCCGGTTTGGTATTTGGTAATCAACTCACTAAAGCAGAATCATTTTTTTTATCACGGGTTAAAGACCCTAGAAATATTCTGATTTTCGGTGGAGGTACAGGCAAAACCCTACCCAAAATACTAACTCTATTTCCAGAAGCCTCAATTTACTTTTTAGAGGCTTCTAGCAGCATGATCTCAATAGCTAAAAAACGGAATCATCTTGGCATCCAATCAGTGAAGTTTATGCATGGAGAAGAACAGGCGCTATTACACAGTACCCTGCGGTTTGACCTGGTGATAACCTCTTTTGTACTGGATGTGTTCCCCAAAAGTAGATTGGATCTGATAATGAATACACTGTATTTGGTTTTGGAACCAGAAGGCCATTGGATACAAACGGATTTTTATGTTAACCAAAAAAGCCCCTGGTGGCAAAGGGCGCTTGTGCGTACCATGTATCTTTTCTTTAGGTTAACTGCCAATCAACACCACCAAAGATTGGCTGACTTTGATCAATACTTTAGTAAAAGACCACTTAAGATAATAGTACAGAAAGCCTTCTACTTTGACATGATTAAGACAATACTTTATCAAAAAACTCAGGAAAGCGAACCCAGCCACTGAAAAAAGTGGACCAGCGCATAACTTACCAAGACTGCCAGACTGGTCATTATCACTAACAAAACCAATAGTATGGCCAACAGATAAGGCCAACCTGATCCTTGATGTTTCCCATCTTCCAGATGTTCTTTCAGTAAGTTGAAATTCCTTTCATTGGCTTTATATCCAAAATCAATGATATAACCAATTACCGGCACGTTGCTAATGATATAATCCAAAGTGATATTGGCGATCATCTTTATTACCAGCTTTCCACTGGCTCCCTTGCGCACCATTGCCAGTACTAGAGAACTGGAAATCCCGTAAGATATCAGGTCACCAATAAAGGGGAATAGACCTAATATCGGATCCAAACCAAATCGAATATCCGTTCCCGGGATTTTAAAGGCATAATCCATCAAGCGGGTTACTCTTTCGATTAACTCAAGTTCTGGAATTTCCTTGCTTCCCTTCATTGGTTCAACGAAAAACTTTCTTCTTTGAGAAATAATCCTCTAAGTACTGCTCATCCTCAGACATTTGAACCAGATTCCTTTTTTCTATACCCTGTTCCCTGGCAATGGCAGCAACCCTCCCTTGATTGTTCATCAGCACATCCGGAAGATGATCTACTATGGGGTCAGAGTAGGCTTCCTCTGGTGATATAATGGACCAACCTTCACCTCTTAGAAAAGAGATCAAGTCGTCCAAATAGAGAGCGGCCAAGTCATTTTCATGTAGTAGAAGCACGTGCTTAGGTGGCCGGTTTAGTGCTTTAAGCCCAATCTTATGGTAAAACTGAATACTTTCCCAGATGTGTTGGATGTAAAGCTCTTTCAAAAGTTCATAGTTGATCTTTTTATGTTCCTTTAAAGCCTGTTGAAACATGGATTCCAAATACCAATCATAATTATCTACCGTCACATAGGCATTGATATAGCCCATCTTTGATAAAGCCTCTCGAATACGATCACGGGAATCCTCATCTCTACCTTCATTTAAAAAAGGAAATCGAAACCATTTCCGAAATCCCGGTAACTCCTGAAGGATCTGGTCCGCTTTTTTTATATCTTCTATGAATGCTTCTACCCCAACTTCATGTATGTGTGGGTGTGAGTGCGTGTGATTAGCTATAATGTGACCCGCCTGACCATACATCTTGAGTCTTAGTTCACCTACGTCATCCAATTTGTTGGAGTTAGCAAAGAAAGCCACTTGTGGCACATCATACTGTTCCAGCTTCTTTAGCAGTATTTCGCTGCGCTTTAAACCGGTATACAAATTTCCATCACTCCTGGGTGCATCGTCAAAGGTAAGGGCGATTTCTTGTGCAAATACCAGGTTTGGTAGGAATACCAGGTTAAAAAGTAGATAAAAAAATTGACTATGCATGGTTCAATAATTAAAGGTGCCGTATTCCGATTTGATGGTGAGTCTAGGTCTATCCGAAGGCTCAACTCTTCCAACTACCTTAGCCTCTACCTCAAAGCTTTTTGCGATTTCAATGATCCGATTGGCATTTGCCTCATCTAAGTAAATCTCCATTCGATGTCCCATGTTAAAAACCTGGTACATTTCCTGCCAGTCGGTTCCGCTTTGTTCCTGAATTAGTTTGAATAGGGGGGGTATATCGAACAATTGATCTTTAATGACTTGAAGGTTATCTATAAAGTGCAAAATCTTGGTTTGGGCACCTCCGGAGCAATGTATGATGCCGTGAATTTTGTCCCGAAATTCGTTTATCACCAATCTCATAATGGGAGCATAGGTACGGGTGGGGGAGAGTACCAGGGATCCTGCATCCACACCCAATTTTGCAATTTGATCCAATAAGTTCTTATTTCCAGAGTATACTAAATCATTCGGAACTGCTGCATCATAACTCTCAGGATATTTATTAGCCAGGTACTTGGCAAACACATCGTGCCGAGCCGAAGTGAGACCGTTACTTCCCATTCCTCCATTGTACTGGTGCTCATAAGATGCTTTTCCATCAGAGGCCAACCCTACAATAACATCACCCGGTTGTATTTTATGGTTAGAGATTACACCCGATCTACGCATTCGAGCAGTGACGGTGCTATCAACAATTACAGTTCGAACCAAATCCCCGACATCGGCCGTTTCACCCCCGGTGCTGTAAATGGAAATACCGTGATCCCTGAGCATTTGAAGGACTTTTTCAGTACCCTCGATGATAGCTTTTATCACCTCACCAGGGATTAGGTTTTTATTTCGTCCTATAGTGGAGGATAACAGGATGTTGTCCAATGCGCCAACACAAAGCAGGTCATCGACATTCATGATCACCGCGTCCTGTGCAATTCCTTCCCATACGGAAAGATCACCGGTTTCGCGCCAGTATAAGTATGCCAGTGATGATTTGGTACCGGCCCCATCGGCATGCATGATATTACAGTATTCCGGATCCCCACCCAGGTAATCCGGTACTATTTTGCAGAATGCTTTAGGGTAAATACCCTTATCAATTTTTTCAATGGCCTGGTGTACCTCTCGTTTGGTTGCTGAAACGCCGCGCTGTTGGTACCGTTGATCCATGATCACAAAAATATAAAAAAGCAGGGGATCGAATCCCATTCTTCCATCAAGACCTTGAATATTTTATCTGGAAAATAGAATATTAGACAAGTGCCCAGGCGAGTGCAGACATTAGTATGAAAACCGAATACAGCTTTAGCCGATTAGAGATCGTCGAACTCACTTTCTGGTTGGGACCTCAACTCCTCGATCTCTTCCATCTTGCCAGTATCCTTATTGTACTCAAATACTTTAATCTCAGTACGTCGGTTTTTCTGTCTGCCTTCAGGGTTATCGGTACCATCGGGATTGGTGTTTGGCGCGATAGGTCTTGCTTCACCATAACCACGCGCTCGTATACGGTTTTTATCAACACCCTGGGCGATAATGTAGTTTACCGCAGATTCAGCTCTACGTTGTGATAAATCCCGGTTATACTCATCGTTACCTCTGCTATCCGTATGTGATCCCAGCTCTATTTTGATTTCTGGGTTGTCCTGTAAGAATCTGGCCAACCTATTCAATTCAATAGCGGCGTCGGAACGTATGTTTGCCGAATCGTAATCGTAATAGATGTTTTCTACTACAATAGCTTTCTCCAGAACTATGCGATCCATAACCAGCTGGGTTTGGAAATTTTTGGTGGTAATTTCCTCAACCAATTGTTCAGGTGGAATAGATTCTCCCATAGTACTAAATTCGATTCTGGTGGTAAAATAATCTTGTTTCTCCCCAAGAATCCGATAGTCTGTTTCACCATCCACTTGAAACTCAAAAACACCATTATCATCGCTAGTGGCTTCTGCTAAGATATTGTCTTCCGTATCCATCAGGCGTACTCGTACCTCTCCCAAAACTACATTTGCTTGGGTTGCGCTATCTGGGGTGAGGGTACGACCAGCGAGCATATAGTTCACGATTTTTCTGTCCGGGGAGTTATCGACAAATGCATAAATGTCATCATCACCTTGACCACCATCGCGGTTGGAGGTGAAGTATCCCTTGGTCCGGCTGTAATATATCAAGCCAAAGTCATCTTCACTGCTATTTATGGGGGCACCCAAATTCTCTACTGTGGTTTTGCCATCCTTTCTTATAGCCACCAATAGATCTAATCCTCCATACCCGGCATGTCCGTTGGAAGCAAAGAAAAGTCTGCCGTCATCATCTACAAAAGGAAACATGTCATTCCCAGCTGTATTGATGGTGCTTCCTAAATTACGTGCATTGCTAAACCGTCCGTTTCCATCCAGACTGGCGGCATAAAGATCAACTCCTCCCATACCTCCAGGTCGATTCGAGGCAAAATACAAGGTCCTTCCATTTCTGTTGAATGCCGGTGACGAATCCCATGAATTGGGATCATTTACCGCCAGCAGTTCAGGTTCGCTCCAGTCACCATCTCGATATCGGCTGATATACAGGTTAACTTCTTTGGTGCCTTTTTTACTGCCGTCGTTACCACGAGCAAAAACCACCGTATTACCGTCTCTGGTGAAGGTTATAGTACCTTCATTTATTCCCGGCAGATTGATGAGGTCACCTAAAATTTCCACCGAACCTCCATCTATTTCGTCACCAGTGAGCTTGGCTTTGTAGATATCGGTAAATGGAGTCCCGGTAGTT
>JANQPK010000351.1 GCA_028289505.1 Cyclobacteriaceae bacterium | reverse complement strand
AAAGTATCCCAACTGGAGCAACATTGATGAGGCCAAATTGTGGCTTGGGAAGTTGTACTTCGAACAAGGGGCTAATGCGCTGGCCCTTGAGCAGCTCAACAGCGTTGACCGGCGCAAGTTCAACCAAGACTTATCGCTACTTAAAGTACACTATCTGAGCCAGGTACCGTTGGAGGAACTTCAGCAACTACATCAACAATATCCGGATGATCCTGAAATTGGGGAGAGCCTGGCCAGGGTGATGGGACAGCAACCCCTCTCCCGGCAAGAAATGAATACTCTTCAAACCTTAGTAGATAAGTACGATCTGTCTGAAGAGGAAATCACTAACCAATTTGTTGGAAAAACCGAGCTCAAGGATCAATATCAGGTGGCAGTGTGCTTCCCCTTTATGATCGATGAAGTGAATAAAGATCGACGACAAAACTCCAATCAATGGGTACTTGAGCTTTATCAGGGAATCCAGTTGGCAGAATCTGATCTAAAATCAAGTGGTATTAACATTGATTTATTTACCTACGACACCAGGAAAGACAGTACCAGGATGAGCGAAATTCTATCCTTGGAGGAGATGAAAGGTATGGATCTGATAATTGGCCCCCTTTATCCAGCTCCCAGCAAACTTGCCTTATCTTTCGCCTTTGAGGAGAAGATCAATATACTGAACCCGCTTTCCAGCAACACCGAGATAGTTGCTCACAATCCGTATTCCTTTCTGTTTCATCCGTCAGATGATACTCAGGCCAAAGCCGCAGGTAATTTTATGAAGGATTTAGTCAATAAAGAGAAGAAGGCACTAATCATTTATGGGTCAAGAAGTGGTGATTCCATTGCCGCTTTTCAGTATCGCAGTCAATTAGCGGAAGCCGGTGTAGAGGTGATCATGATGGATCAAATCCCAACCGCCAACTCGGAGGAAGTGGCAAAATTTGTTTCGGATAACCTCTATGAAATATTCACTCCCGGTCCCGACGACCCTGTCTTGTTGGCCAGAAAACAGGAAGAAGACTCAGAGGAAGAGGAAGAGGATATTTTCATACCCAGAAGTGACCTAGGGCATGTTTTTGTGGCTTCAACCAATGAATTGGTGGTGGCCAACGCCATTGGCACCTTGGATAACATCGGTGCAGAGATCACCATCATGGGAAATGACCGATGGCTGCAGTCCAGATATGTAGATTTTCAACAATTGGAGCGATTACAAGTTTATATGGCAGCCCCTGGTTACTTGGATTACGATACGGAAAATTTTAAGAACTTTCAGAGGAAGTTTCAGCGCAAGTTTGCCAACGTACCGGGATATTACAGTTTCGTGGGATATGACCTCATGCTCTTGTTTGGTAAATTTCTGGACCAGGGCGGCACCTATTTCCAGCATGAATTGGCTAAGCATGATTTCTTCCCAGGTTATTTATTCCAGGGCTACAAGTACCAAGAAAGCAACGACAATGCCAATATTCCAATAGTGCATTTTGTGGATGGTACTTTGCAGAAAGTTGAGCAGTAAGATAAAATAGGAATGAATCATTCGTCCAGTACCAGACTATTTCAACAGGCCAAGCAGGTGATCCCCGGTGGGGTCAACTCTCCTGTCCGTGCTTTTAAAGCTGTTGGAGGACAGCCGCTTTTTATAAAAAGTGCCAAAGGTGCTTATCTCATTGATAGCGATGACAATCAGTATATAGACCTGATCAATTCCTGGGGGCCCATGATTCTGGGACATGCTCATTCGACTATTGAGAATGCCATATTAAATGCTGTAAAAGGGTCAGTCTCCTTTGGCGCTCCTTCTTCTACCGAAGTAGAAATGGCAGAACTCATTTGTGACATGGTTCCCTCAGCGGAAAAAGTGCGCATGGTAAATTCAGGTACGGAAGCTACCATGTCAGCCATTAGATTGGCCAGAGGTTATACCGGAAGAGACAAAATTATCAAATTTGAAGGTTGCTATCACGGTCATGGTGATTCATTCCTGATAGCAGCGGGCTCGGGTGCACTCACCATGGGCGTCCCCAATAGTCCCGGGGTCACCGAAGGTGTGGCAAAAGACACCTTAATCGCCAAGTTCAACGACCTGAACTCGGTAGAGGAGCTGATTCAAGCCAATCGAGATCAAATCGCGGCCCTGATCATTGAACCGGTTGGTGGTAATATGGGTTGTGTGCTACCCCGGGAAGGGTTCTTACAAGGGTTAAGGAATATTTGCACCCAGGAGGGGATACTACTGATCTTCGATGAAGTAATGACAGGTTTCAGGTTGGCACCAGGCGGTGCTCAGGAATTATATCGGGTCTATCCTGACTTAACCACCCTGGGAAAAATAATTGGAGGTGGAATGCCGGTAGGTGCATATGGAGGCAAGCAAGAGGTTATGGACTACATTGCCCCCGATGGTCCGGTGTACCAAGCCGGTACTTTGTCGGGCAACCCAGTGGCCATGGCTGCAGGTGTAGCCATGTTGAAACGTCTGAAGGCCAATGCAGACCAAATATATCCCACTCTGGAGCACACAACCACCCATTTAACCACCGAAATCAAAAAGCAATTTGATCAACTGGGACTGAGATTCCAGATCAATCAGGTTGGATCTATGATGAGTTTATTTTTCACTAGCGAGCCGGTTTACGACTTTGAAACTGCGGTGCGTAGTGATACGGAGGCATTTAAGCAATACTTTCAAAAAATGCTGAGTGCTGGTGTATACCTCCCTCCTAGTCAATATGAAAGTTGGTTTATTTCAACCGCGATTACGGAAGAAGTGAGTCAACAAATCCTGGACGCCAGTTTCCAAAGTCTGCAATCCATGTTAATAAAGGACCATTAGAAATACCAATTATAAATTTCTTTAGTTTATGATTGATTTAGGGGCTTTGAGTGCTGGTGGAATTTAATTTTTATTATATTGCATTATCATTATTTCGGGATTGGACAACTAATTTTTCCCTAAATGCTTCTAAAGAGCATGCTTCTCTGGTGCATTTTTTCAATCGCACTGGTACTTATCTGTGAAGCCCAAACTAAAAAATCGGGCAAGGTTCTTACCTACGAAGAAGTAAACGACGACCCCTACGCGCTGAATAAGTTTTATTTTCATCTACAGCCGGTTTATGGTGAGTTGTTTGCCACTAATGTTAACATAGGATTTGGCGTTCAAATGGACTATCAAATTACCAGGGGACTTGGATTAAGTGCTAACTGGCGCCGTCCTTACGCTCGCCAAACTGACTTCGCCAGAGAGGTAGCCTACAAAAATCAGGACAATGTAGACAACAATCAAACTTTTAACTACCTGGAATTTGGGGGCACCATTCATTTGTCTGACCGCGCTCAAAAAGGGAAGAGCAAAATCATATTGTATTCAAAAAGGTATCGGGGAAACAGATGGGCTAACAGAACTCCTGAAAAACTGGTCATTCCCTCCCAAGTTAGGAAAGTAATAGGACTACGCTGGGGTGGCATTATGTTCAACAGTACCACAGATATCAATCAAGCGGCGAAGCAACAAGGCGTCGCATTGGTAGACCAAGAAAACAACCCTGTGGATAACGCCAAGCTTTATGGTAACATCAATACTAGGGGGATCTATGCTGGGATCGGCCTGCATATTATCAAGAATGTTGCCATTAAACCCCACCGTGATTTTGGTGTCTTGGTCAACGACCTAAACTTCAACGCTTTCGTAGATGTAATGTACGCCCCCTCGATTGAACTTGATGACATTATACTAGATGGTAATATCGTGAGCGGTGATCAGCTTGCCACCCAGGAACTCGGCTTTAGAGCTGGAATTCAGGGTAAATTCAACAAACCTTTTGGCTTCTCTTATGGAGCAGAATTTGGACATCGCCCTAGCTTAAAGGAACGAGGCTTCTACTCCATGTTTAAATTGGGCTTCCCGGTTTTTGGTTTTCCACCCAAGGATTTTACCAGAACCTACCGCTAATTCAACATACCCAAATAATTTGATAGCAGACTGGGGATTTATGGATTCCTTCGTATTTTAACCAAATGCGGGTTCGTATAAAGGAAATTCTTCGCAATACAGAAGGTAAATATCTATTCGTAGATATCATCATGATGGTCATCCTGGCCATTAATCTTTTTCTGATCCTTTTTGATTTCTTCTTCAGCAGTGATCTGATCCAGGAGTTTTTTCTCAAATACACTCCTGGATTCTACCAGTTTTACAACGTCCACATACACCAGGATTTTTTGGTGATTGATATGGGGTTTGTTATCATATTTTTGATCGAATTGATCATTCGGTGGATCATTGCGGTTAAAAATCATCGTTATCATCGCTGGTTTTTCTACCCGTTTATGCATTGGTATGATGTGCTGGGCTGTATCCCTTTAGGTTCTTTTCGTTTTCTGAGAGTGTTGAGGGTGATTGGCCTTACCATGCGATTACAAAAGTTCGGCGTGATTGATCTTACCAAAACCTATCCCTACCGAAAATTTGTCAAGTACTTAGGTATTGCCACTGAAGAGGTCTCGGACCGAGTAGTGCTACACGTGCTTACAGGGGTTCAGAATGAAGTTGATGGGGGCACCCCAGTGTTACGCAAGATCATAAGTGACCTAATCCTACCCAAACGTGATGAACTGGTGAACTGGGTTTCTTTGAATATTCAGGAGGCCACTGCCACTGCCTACAACGCACATATAGAAGAATTGCAAGATTACATCAATCAGAAAATCGTGGCTGCAATTGATAATAATCCAGAATTGAAGATCGTAGCCCGGATTCCTATTGTGGGCAATGTGGTTACTAACAATTTAGAGAATATCATATGTGATATGGTAGACTCAGTGGTGGATGAATCTTTTCAGGATCTGGCTAGCCCTAAAAATAGAGCGGTTATTGATGATGTTACCCATCTGGTGCTGGATAGTTTCATGGAAGACTCAAATAAACAATTGAATGAATTGGTAGAGGGTATCGTGGTTGGGGCCCTTGAAATAATCAAAGATCAGGTTAGAATCCAACAATGGAAAATCCAGGAAGAGCTAGTAAAAGAAGTCAATGACCCTGAAAATCAGGAAGAATACTATGATTTGCAGCATCAAAGCACTTAGATAAGTCTAATTTTTTTCATAAATAATATTTAACTTAGTTAGTTAACTCTTCTTTTGTGACCAGCAGTCTTGTAATCATACCAACCTACAATGAATACCTCAACATCGAGGACCTGCTTAACAGGATATTTGCGCTCGAATTTCCCTTCGATGTGCTGGTGGTAGATGATGACTCTCCAGATGGGACAGGAAATGTGGTTAAAAAACTACAAGCTCAATTCAATGGACTGCATCTTATCACTCGCGAGGGGAAACATGGATTGGGTACCGCTTATATCCGTGGATTTCAATGGGCTCTGGAACGGGATTATCAGTATATTTTTCAAATGGATGCCGATTTTTCCCACAACCCCAGAGATTTGATCCGCCTGTATCTTACCTGTACAGAGGAAGGTTACGATTTGTGCATAGGAAGTCGATACATAACAGGTGTTAATGTAGTAAACTGGCCGGTAGGGAGAGTTCTTTTATCATATGGCGCCAGCATCTACGTACGCTATATCACCTCACTACCCATTATGGACACCACCGCTGGGTTCAAATGTTACCGCAGGAAGGTATTGGAATCCATAGATTTGAGCAAGATCAAATTCGTGGGATATGCATTTCAAATCGAAATGACCTTTGCCACCTGGAAACAGGGTTTCAAGATCAAGGAAATTCCCATCGTATTTACAGACCGTACCAAGGGTGAATCCAAACTATCCACTGGAATTTTTAAAGAGGCAGTATTCGGAGTGGCGAAAATGAAAGTAAGAGGATGGCTGGGCCGATATGCACCTTTAGTCAAACCGGATGGACTGGATGGGGCTGATTCCGGTAATAATACGGGTCGGCAGGAACAGTACCAGACTTATGATCAGGAACGTCAGCAGGTTGAGTAAAACCACCATACCCCAGTCCCATTGAATGGGTACATATTCCATATAATAGTTTTGAGGATCCAAGGGTATAATTTGCAACTTGTACTGTAGAAAGGCCAAGCCCAGTCCCAAAAGATTACCCAGAAGCATGCCTTTACCCATCAGGATCATTCCACGGTAGACAAATATTCTTCTAACCAGCTTATCGCCCGCCCCAATAGCTTTTAACAATCCAATCATCTGGGTGCGTTCCATAATCATAATCAGCAACACAGAGGCCATATTAAAGCAGGCTACAAAGGTAATGATCACCAGGAAAATAACTTCGTTCTTGGAAATCAATCTCATCCAGTCAAAGAACTGAACATATTTATCTGATACCTTTTGTGGATACAGTTCGTATTCCAAATGGTCGTAAAGTATTCTCTCGACCTGAGGGATTTGATCCACGTCACTCACGAATACCTCGTAACCCCCTACCAAGCTATCATTCCAATTATTAAGACGCCGAATCAGGCCAATATCACCGATAATGATGCGATCATCAAAGTCTTCCAGACCGGTATCATAGATACCTTTAACGGTTAGACGCCGGGTTCGCATGCTGGGAGGTTTGGTAGAAAAATCCATAAAGTTCAGTACCACCGGATCTCCTATTCCAACCCTCATTAGTCGACTCATTTTACTACTTAATAGCACCTCTCTGGAATAAGTAGAGTCCGTAAAGGTTATAAACTGACCCTCTATGATATTCTGATTGAAATTAGCTGTATCAAAAGATGGCGCAACCCCTTTTAATAACCCCGCTTGAATTTCCTGCTCACTGCGTAGAAGAGTAGCTTTGTGGCTGTATTCCTGTACGTGCTTAATGGATTTTAAAGTATCAGAGGCAGCCTTTAAACTAGCACTGGAGGTAAAAGGAGATTCCTCAATGGCGTTGTTAAGCGTAAACTTAACCACCTGAAGATGACCAGAAAAACTAAATATTTTATTCTCGATAGTTGAAGTAAACCCTCCAAGAATCATCACTGAAATCAGCATCACTGCCAGTCCGATGCAAATGCTGGCAATGGCGATGGTATGAACCACAGAACTGAAGCTATTCCCGCCAGCCTTTAATCTTTTAGATATATAATAAGGGAGGTTCAATAATATGACTAATTTTACCCGTCGATTCTACAACCCACCGTAAAATAAGCAATAAGCAATGAAATCATCATGGTTGGTACTTACATTTTTAGTTGCTCTCAGCTGTAGTAGCAAACAACCATCCGAGTCGTTAATCCAGCCAGAGGAACCAGTGGAAAAACCATTAATACTAGCTGCTGAGCGGTTGGATACTTACCTGCCGATGATTCAGGATCAGAACCTGGCGCTCGCTGTCAACCATACCTCTTTGTTGGGGAACAACCATATTGTGGACACGCTGTTAAGTTTGGGAGTTACCATCAAAAAAGTATTTGCGCCTGAGCATGGGTTTAGAGGGGCTCAGGAAGCGGGTGAAACCGTAAAGAGTGGAGTCGATCCTAAGACCTCTATACCCATTGTTTCTCTGTACGGCTCCAACAAAAAGCCAACCGCAGATCAGATGGAAGATATTGATGTTGTGCTCTTTGACATTCAGGATGTTGGAGCCAGGTTTTATACCTATATCAGCACTATGCACTATCTGATGGAGGCTTGTGCGGAAAATGGGAAGACTATGATGGTATTGGACCGACCCAATCCTAATGGTGATTATGTGGCTGGGCCTATACTAGAAGAGGAGCATAAGTCATTTATTGGGATGCACCCAATTCCGGTGGTACATGGATTGACGGTAGCGGAGCTAGCACAAATGATCAATGGTGAGAAGTGGCTTTCCGGTGAAGCCACCTGTA
>JANQPK010000340.1 GCA_028289505.1 Cyclobacteriaceae bacterium | reverse complement strand
TACTACCTTCAGCGCTGGTTTATCTGCCCTCCCCGCGCATAGCGGAAAACGTTAACCTCCGAAAACGCTGGAGAAGCATGCTTACCAAAGGATTGGTCTGGGTGCTGCGGTACCGGGTTAGGATCACATTGGTTACTTCTGTATTGGTACTGCTGGCCTTTATGGGAATGCAGAAATTGAGAGTCAATACTTTTCTTATCGACGACCTTCCCCGTTCCCACCCCTTGAAATCAGCTTTTTTGTTTTTTGATCAGAACTTTGGAGGTTCCAGGCCCTTTGAAATGGCTATTGAAGTAAAACCTGACTCATTAGGCATATTCGACTACGCCGTGCTGAAGGAGATTGAGAAAGTACATGATTACCTGGAGCAAAGCTATCAGGCTACCGCATTAAGCTCACCCGTTTCTGTGGTTAAGTCAACCAATGAGGCACTTAATGGTGGCGCCAGACAGTTTTATAGTTTAGCGGATGACAGCTCCTTTAACCGCTTAAGACCGCACCTAGAGCGATTCCGCAAGCGTTCCTATTTTGATCATATGATTAGTGAGGATCTCAAATATTCCAGATTCAGCGGTAGAATCGCAGACATCGGCAGCAATCTTTCCACCGAGAAATTGATACAGTTAAATGAATTCGTCAAATCCACCATAAACACCGACCTGGTAGACTTCAGGGTCACCGGCACCTCTTTATTAATCGATAAGAATAACGACTACCTGGTGCGAAATATGAGTACCGGTTTGGCCATCGCCTTTGGAGTGGTGGCACTGATTGCCGGGGTTATGTTCAGATCCTGGCGTATGATCCTAATCACATTACTAGTAAATGTGATTCCCTTGTTATTGGTAGCAGGTATTATGGGAGCTCTGGGGATCACCCTGAAATTGACTACCAGTGTGATCTTTACCATCGCCTTTGGCATAGCCGTAGACGATACCATTCATTTTATCAGCAAACTGAAAATGGAGTTGGCCAAAGGCTCATCGGTGCTGTATGCTATCAAAAGAACTTATTTCTCAACCGGTAAGGCCATCATTATCACCACCTTCATCCTGATCAGCGGATTTATGACCCTCTTATTGTCGGCATTTGGAGGAACCTTCTATATTGGACTGTTTGTCAGTCTTACACTGCTATTCGCCCTGGTGGTGGATTTGACCCTGCTACCGGTTTTGGTTTTATGGTTTTACCGGCCCAAAGCCTAAAACACTATGACTGTACTGCCTTTCTCTTGGGCATTACAATCCAAAGAATAATATACACAATGGTGCCTGGGAAAGCAGCACTCAGGATCGAAAACACCACATACAGCAGTCGCACCAATCCCCGGCCCCAGCCAATATAGTCAGCAAAACCACCACATACCCCACCTAAAATACCGTCTGGTATTCTATGTAATTTTGTATCACTCATAATTCTAAAGTTTGATTGTTCTAACTCTGTATACCCAATCTCATACCAAATCTACAAATAATTTATTACCAGCAAGTTAAGAATATTGTATCCGGCAAATTGTTCGATATCATAACAATATTTGTTCATATTCGAACACCCTTATTTGGCTGCAGAATCACCAAAATCATTATTTTTGCAACCAGTTTTTAGATTTTCAGCCGTTATCAAATGAGTGAATATAGATTTAGGGAGATTGAAGCAAAATGGCAGCAGTATTGGCGCCAGCACCAAACCTTCCGTACTGCGGAAGATCCGGAGCGATCCAACTACTATGTACTGGACATGTTTCCCTACCCCTCCGGAGCTGGTCTTCATGTGGGTCATCCACTTGGTTACATAGCCACGGACATTATTGCCCGATATAAGAGAGCCAAGGGTTTCAATGTGTTGCACCCTATGGGTTTTGACTCATTTGGATTACCCGCAGAGCAATACGCTATTAAGACCGGACAGCATCCTGCTAAAACCACGGATACCAATATCAAGCGCTTTAAGCAACAGTTAGAAGTATTGGGCTTCTCCTATGACTGGGATCGGGAAGTCCGTACCAGCGATCCAGATTACTATCGGTGGACCCAGTGGATTTTCCTCAGAATGTTTAATAGCTATTTTGATCAGCAGCAAAAGAAGGCTCGTGACATTAGTGAATTACCGATTCCTTCAGGGCTAAACAACCAAGAAAAACAAGATTACATCAATCAACACAGACTGGCCTACCAGGCGGAAATAGCGGTTAATTGGTGTCCAGCCTTGGGCACGGTACTGGCCAATGAAGAGGTAGTTGGTGGCGTCAGTGAGCGTGGGGGACACCCGGTAGTACGCAAGCCTATGCGCCAATGGATGCTAAGAATCACTGCCTATGCCGACCGCCTGCTTGAAGGACTGGAACAATTGGATTGGCCGGAATCCATCAAAACCTCACAAAGAAACTGGATCGGCCGCTCCTACGGAGCAGAGATCAACTTTCCCATTAGTGATTTTAACCATGCTATTAAAGTCTATACCACCAGACCTGATACTATCTTTGGTGTTACATACATGGTATTGGCTCCGGAACACCCGCTGGTAGAAAAGATCACCACCACGGAGCAGCAAGCCCAAGTCAACCACTATCTTGTAACTACCAGTAAAAAGAGTGACCTAGAGCGCAGTGACCTGGATAAAACCAAGACCGGTGTTTTTACCGGTTCCTATGCCATAAATCCCATAAACCAACAGAAAATACCCATCTGGATCTCAGATTACGTATTGATCTCTTACGGTACCGGGGCGGTGATGGCGGTACCTGGTGGAGATCAGCGCGATTTTGAGTTTGCTGTGGCTTTTGATTTACCCATCATACAGGTGGTGTCTGAAAATGGCGAAGAGGAAGATCTTGACACTGCCTATGAAGGGCACGGTACCATAATTAACTCCGGCGAATACAACGGCCTGCACAGTAAGGATTTTACCAAGGTTATCATTGAACGAATCGAAAAAGAGGCACTGGGCAAAGCAGCAGTCAATTACAAATTGCGGGATTGGATCTTTACCAGGCAGCGATACTGGGGTGAACCCATTCCATTGATACATACCCAGGAAGATGGTATAGTTGCAGTACCGGAAGATCAATTGCCGGTTATACTTCCCGAAGTCGATGATTATAAGCCTACCCAGGATGGTCAGAGTCCATTGGCCAAGGCAGAAGACTGGGTTAATACCTCATCTCCAGTGGATGGAACTCCTGCCAAGCGAGAAACCAACACCATGCCACAATGGGCGGGTTCCTGTTGGTATTATTTGCGTTTTGCTGATCCTGAAAACCAGCAGCAACTTGCTGACCAGGAAAAATTGAAACGCTGGAGCCCGGTTGACCTGTATGTAGGTGGTGCTGAGCATGCAGTGCTGCATCTATTGTACGCCCGGTTCTGGCATAAAGTATTGTACGACCTGGGTATAGTACCCCATCATGAGCCCTTCCAAAAACTGGTGAATCAGGGCATGATCCAGGGAAGATCCAACTTCGCCTACAGAATTCAGGATACCAACACCTTTGTATCCTATAATCTGAGGAAAGATTATAAAACCACCCCCATCCACGTAGACATCAGCTTGTGCAGAAATGATGTATTGGATGTTGAGGCCTTCAAAAAATGGCAGCCGGATTTGGCTGATGCTGAGTTCGTATTGGAAGATGGACAATATATCTGCGGCAGTGAAGTAGAGAAAATGTCCAAATCCAAGTTAAACGTGGTAAGCCCTGACGACATTGTAAACCGCTACGGTGCCGATACCTTGAGGATGTATGAAATGTTTTTGGGTCCCCTGGAGCAAGGAAAACCCTGGAGCACTCATGGGATAGACGGAGTATTTAAATTCCTGAGAAAGTTCTGGAACTTATTCCACGATGAGTTGGGTAATCTGGTGATCGAAGATGCGGAACCTACTGCTGAAGAATTGAAGATCACCCATCAGACCATCAAGAAAGTGGGAGATGATATCGAGAGACTTTCGCTCAATACCTGTGTCAGTTCCATGATGATCTGTGTAAATGAATTGACCGCCCTTAAATGCCGAAAAAGAGCCATCTTGCTGGAATTGGTGAAGTTAATAGCGCCCTTTGCCCCGCATCTGGCAGAAGAACTGTGGCAAATTCTGGGAAATGAAAACAGCGTAAGTCTGGAGGCTTTTCCACAATACCAGGAAGAATATCTGAAAGAAGACTCCTATGAATATCCCGTGTCGGTAAACGGAAAAATGCGGGCCAAAATGACCTTCGCCCTGGACCTGGCACCTAAACAAATTGAACAGGAAGTATTAGCTGCTGAAGCCATCAAGAAGTGGGTAGGCGATAAGACGCCAAAGAAAGTGATTGTGGTGCCGGGGAAGATAGTGAATGTTGTGGTTTAGCAGCACACTAGGG
>JANQPK010000324.1 GCA_028289505.1 Cyclobacteriaceae bacterium | reverse complement strand
GAAGTATTTTCAAACTGAGACCAAGCAGTTCGATCATCCCACACCAATACAGGGAAATTGGAAAATCGATGGGATTGGATTGTCCAAGGAAACTTTGAGGAAATTCTACTGGGATAACGCCTATGAGTTGTACGGTTTACACCGTTTTGGCGTCTAGCCAGTTAGATATGGTGCTAATTGCTGCGGCCGGTTTTTCAATGACTTGTACTCAATATCTTTAAAATAGATCACAGCTCCCTCAGATTGCAAAACCAATCGTCCCCAGGTAAGTGGGATTTGCTGTCCATTTTCCTGGTAATATGCATTTAGAATTACCATGTTTATCCGGTCATTGATAATGTGAATGGCGTGATTCTGGTAACAAAGCACTTCCAGGGTATTCCACTCTCCATGGGGATTTTCATTATGTGGATTGGCCAACACAATTTGCCAGTCTTTTTCACCACTCGAACCATCGAAATGATGAAGCCTGGACTGGGTCTGGTAAATTAGCATCGAGTCATATAAGGTATTCACCAGTGGGACCAAATAAGGCTTAGCCTGTAGGATGGCTTCCGGAATGTCCCAGGTGTAAGTCGCTGGAACATCGAGAATCACTTTTTAAGCCCAGTAACTTCCAACATCACCTTCATGGATCTGTAGCTCATGACTATATCCTAGTCTTTGATGATAAAGTATACCACCATCCTTGGGCCGACCTTGCATCCAATCCCATTTTTTATCACCCCATTTAAACTTTAAACGCAGATGGTAATTGGCTAAAATGTCAGATAGGATCAGCCCACCGATCACCTGGCCAGAAATTGATATGACATTTTCACCATCAAGATTAGCTATGGAAAAGACTTCTAGGGAATCTTCCAATCCCAACCCCTCTATATAATTACCAAGGCAGTCTTTTTTCAATCCAGCTAGGTCGATCGAAGAGTCCGGTATCCCCAGATAGTGGTCAAACTCCAGTGTAGATTGGCCATCGTATATGCCTATCCATTGATCCTGTTTACAACTTTGAATGGCCAATATCCAGATAACATGTATTAGGTAGGCGGTAGCTTTCATTTGCCAGGGAACGCTGCTGAGGAAATCCAGATACTATACTTTGTTGTGTTGCTATAGAAAAGTACCCAGGGCGGGACTTGAACCCGCACGGCCGTTAGATGGCCATTGGATTTTAAGTCCAACGTGTCTACCAATTCCACCACCTGGGCGTTTAGAGCAGGAGCCTGCCTGCCGGCAGGCAGGTTTGAGTTGGCGTTTGAGTGTGAACTTAATAGCACACAACTCCAAACTCTACTCGAAATTTTCATTACCTAAACTACAACATCTCTCTTGATGTTGCCTTAAAAAAAATATCCACCGTCGCCAACCGTGTGCTCCAGCTAGTGGCGGCATGGTGGATACCAGAGCGAAAGACGGGATTCGAACCCGCGACCCCGACCTTGGCAAGGTCGTGCTCTACCAGCTGAGCTACTTTCGCTTTTCCCCTTGTTTAAAGGATCACAAAGTTAAATAAGCCCTTGATATTTGCAATAACAAATGTTTAAAATTAGCTAGTCTTCAGTTTCCAGCAACGGCAACCGCAACAGTCAGCTTTGTAGCGTCTAGCCTTAGGCTGAATCCATGGAGCAGCAGCTCACCTGAGTATCTTTAGTAATGACCTGAGTATTTTTTCGGGGAGTCTTTATAGTATCTTCGGGAAGTTCACGGGGACCGTCGATCATAGCCCAGATCAATCTGTTAGACCATTAGCTATGCTACAGATAATAGCTGCTCGCTCCAAACTGGATCTTGACTCATCAACTGTATGCTCCAAACTATTGCTCTTGCTAGATACATATTTGTGTATTTAAACACAAATATGTATCTTAATGCCATGACCCCACGTGAATTAATTGATTTAGGATTACTAGAGCCGGTTTTTGGCACTAAATCAAAACCTTTTGAAAGGGCCAGGGACCTGCGTGAACTCGGTTTATTTCCTAGTGGCAAAAAAGGTTCATCAGAACAAATCAATCTGCAATGTGCCTTGATGTTCCTTTATGTACTGGCCTCAGATCCAAGGCGCAAGCAGGTAAAGTATTCGGTTGAGCAGTTTATCAATCTCAACAATGAAGAAAACGGTGAGCTATTCTTCGATGCCTTTCCCTTGGTTTTTAACAACCTGGACCAGGTGGACTTTTTGGAAATTTCCAGGTCCGCTCCATTCGTTATAATTCACTACAGCAACGGCAATACAGATGTATTCTCCTTTGATTATCCACTGGCAGATCTCGAAGATCAGGTGAAAACTACCTATCTGATTCCAAGAAAATTCTTACGAGATTATTATGGATTCGTTATCCAATCAACAGACAGAGGATATCTGATCAATCCAGATGTGCTGGACGATGAGGAGTTTAATCGTATGGTAAATCGTCAGTTTGAAACGTCTTCCGGTATTTTTGAAGAGTGGTTATCACCAGAGGAAATAGCTAACACCTTGGTGAATTAGAGATTACGAATTACGAATTACGACAGGTTGGGTTTAGCCGTATCTTTTTTTGCGCAGTCTTTCCTCTGTGATCGGAATTACCGCAATCAGCAATAAAGTTCCTATGACCAGTGGAACTAATACTGATGTACTTAACAAACAACATGTCACACCGATGGCCAAAGAAATTACACCCAATTTGATGGCTAGAACACCAGAGTATCGCTGCGCGAAATCCCAACTCTCCTGACTATGAAACGACCGCCGGGATCTATATCCATAGATGGCATTTCTTTTCTTGGGAGGCAGAAAACGCAATGCTAAGCCGGCAATGATGGTAACCGAACCAAATAGTAAATAACTCAACCAATACTCATACATTTCTTATTCCTTATTCCTTATTCCTTATTTAAGCATATACTCCTTGCGATAAACCATTGGAGACTTATTAACAATCCTTTTGAATTGCCGATTGAAATTCGACAGATTATTGTAGCCACTCTGGTAACAAATATCGGATATGTTCAAATGCTCTTCAGCCATAAGTTTGCAGGCATAACCAATTCTTACTTCATTCAGAAATTGTGAGAAAGTCTTACGGGTGCGTGACTTAAAAAATCGACAAAAAGACTGCGGGGTAAGGTTGGCTACCTGGGCAACTTCTGCCAAAGTTATAGGCATCCTAAAGCCAGACATAATGTGGTGGTAAACCTTGTTTAGCCGGTTAGCGTCTTCTTGCATTTCCGCCTGAACATATCCTAGGCTGGCCAGCATACGATACTCCTCTGAGATTGATAATGCTTCCAGCAACCCCAGCAAGTGTAGCAACCTTTCAGAAGGGGTCTGTGATAGCATTTCTTCCATCCCCCGGGCAATTTTATCCCTGGTCCTGCCTAATACCTTAAGGCCCCATCTAGAATTGGTCAGCAGTTTTTTTACTGAAGCCATTTCTGGAAGCTCAAAGAAACCTGTTCCTGCAAACCCATCATTGAAATGTATTACTATGGCCTCTGCTCTCAGACTGGGGTCCCCCCGGTAGTACTCGGGGCCGTTATTGAAAACATGGGGAAGATTGGGACCCATAAACACCAAGTCACCATCTTCAAAATCTTCCATAGAATCCCCTACTATTCTCTGTCCAGTACTCTTCACCACTAGTACCAATTCATACTCTGGATGATAGTGCCATGGGGTAGGATAATAGTCAAACTCGTCCTTTTGCAATACAAAGGAATACCTGGGTTCCTGGGTAGTAAGTTTTTCGAGTATGGGCTTCATGGTAGCTGAGTAAAGATGTGAATATTTATTAAAAATAAGGTAAAAAAGTATCAAATCAGATTTTAGGTATTGTAGATATTTGAAATTAAATCAACAAACCATTTCCAAAAGTCATACATGAAATCACAGAAAATCACCATGCTGGGCACTGGCTTGATCGGCACCTTTTATACCATGTGCCTACACGGTCAGAGGAGCCGTGATCGTGTCCATGCCATCTATTCACGTACTAATGAGCGAGCCCAAACCTTTGCCAGGGAGTGGGATATTCCTCAAACCTATACCGACATGGCAAGTGCCATCCAGGACCCTGATACCGAAATAGTAGTGATTGGGCTTCCCAATCATATGCACCACCAAGCAGTGATGCTGGCTGCTGAGTCAGGGAAAGGCATCCTCTGCACCAAACCGTTAGCCCGAACTGCCAAAGAAGCCAAAGAAATGCTTGACATGGTAGAAAAGGCAGGCGTATTTCATGGGTATCTAGAAGACTTAGCTTATACCCCGAAAACTATGAAAGCCTTGAAATCAGTGCAGGCCGGTGCTTTAGGTAAAGTACTTTGGACCAGGTCCAGAGAGGCTCATCCAGGCCCTCACAGTGATTGGTTCTGGGATTTTAAAATGTCCGGTGGGGGAGCTATTGTTGACCTGGGTTGTCACTGTATTGAAATCGGTCGCAACTACATAGGAAAAGACGTTAGACCAGTAGAAGCCATGTGCTGGGCAGCAACTCAGGTCAAACCGATCGATGCAGAAGATAATGCCATTGGCTTAATCAAATACGAAAATGGGGCGGTAAGTCAGTTTGAAGTCAGTTGGACCTATAGAGGTGGCATGGACCTTAGGGATGAAGTGGCAGGCACCGAGGGGAATATCCGCACCGATCACTTTTTGAGAACTGGATTTGAGATGTTTACTGATGCCGGTATGGAAGGTTATGTGGCAGAAAAGGCTGAAAGTGAAAAAGGGTGGCTTTTCCCAGTTGGTGATGAAGTACATGAATTGGGCTACACCGACATGTTTACTGACATGTTTAAATCATTAGAAAATGGTGCTCAACCCATGGAAAACTTCTACGACGGTTACGTGGTAAGCGCCATCATGGACGCTTGCTATCGCTCCGCAGAATCCAAGCAATGGGAACCCATAGAAATTGCTGACTGGAGGGGCAAGACCGGATTATCCGACAAAGTAGATACCATTGACTACGACCAGCAACACTTTTTAATTAAGGAAGAAATATTGCCGGACGGTAGGAAAAAAGTAATCTTAAAGCATAAGTCAACTGGTTCTCTTTCGGAAAAGATCGTCTAATGCTGAAAGGGAAAAATATTGTAGTGATTGGTGGAACCACCGGACTTGGTCTTTCTGCAGCGCTATCATTCATCTCTAAGGGAGCAAGAGTGGTAGTCACTGGAAGAAAAGTTGAGTCCTGTCAAAATGCGCAACGGGAATTGGGAGAAAACGGTATTGCCATCAGTAGTGATGCCACGCAAGAAGGATCCGCAGAGGAAGCCATCGAAGCCTGCATCCATAAATGGGGCACGTTTCACGGGCTTTATCACGTCGCAGGTGGCAGTGGCAGGAGTATGGGTGATGGCCCTTTACATGAAATTACCTTGGAAGGTTGGCAAGCTACTCTGGAACTTAACCTGACCTGTGTGATGCTGTCCAACCGGGCGGCCATTCGGACCTTCCTGGAATTGGGGTCTGGAGGTGTCATCCTCAACATGGGATCAGTATTGGGCTTTTCACCTTCGGTAAAGCACTTCGCCACTCACACCTATGCGGCCACAAAGTCAGGCATCATAGGTTTTAGTAAGTCTGTGGCAGCCTATTATGCATCGGAAAACATCAGAGTCAATGTTATTGCCCCTGCACTGGTGGAAACGCCTATGGCCCAAAGAGCAGCACAAAATGATCAAATCCTTGGTTTCATTAAAACCAAGCAACCTCTGGATGGAGGTCGAATTGGACAGGCTGATGATCTAGATGGGGCCTGCTGTTTGCTTTTATCTGATGAGGCTAATTTTATAACCGGACAAGTGCTTGCTGTAGATGGTGGCTGGACTATTAGCGAAGGTCAAATCGTCAATAATGACTGAACATTACATTGGAATCGACATTGGTGGCACTTACGTAAAAGGGGTGCTTGCTAATCGAGAACAGGTTTTATTAAAGACCACCAGGGACACTCGGAATGAGCAGGGACAATGGCAATCGTCGGTAGCTGAAATATACTGGGAGTTGGCAGGCAAAAGCGATGATGCTATAAAAGGTGTGGGCCTCTCAGCTCCGGGCATTGCCGACAGCCTGAATAAAAGCATTACCTGCATGCCCGGAAGGTTAAATGGTCTTGAGGGGTTTGACTGGTCAAGTTACCTCGATCACCAGGTATATGTGCTCAATGATGCCCACGCAGCTTTAATGGCTGAATCTCGATGGGGTGTAGCTAAAAGCTATCAAAATGTGGTAATGCTAACCCTGGGTACCGGTGTAGGCGGTGGTCTGTTGATCGATGGCAAGCTGATACAGGGGTACCTCCAACGAGCTGGCCACTTGGGTCATATCACCATCGATTGCCATAATGACCAGCAGGACATCACCGGTATCAGCGGCAGCCTGGAAGATGCCATTGGAGAGAGCACACTGCTGAAAAGATCTCTGGGGAAATTTAAAAAAACTAAGGACCTGGTTATGGCTTATGAAAACGGTGATACCTGGGCAACCTATACCTGGCTCAGAATGATGCGCAGTCTGGCACTCGGAATTGTGTCTCTATGCAATACCATCAGTCCGGACTTGGTAGTATTAGCAGGAGGAATTGCCACCGCTCGAGAGAAGCTCCTGGATCCATTGGAGGTGTTTCTAGAATTATACGAATGGCGAATCGACGGCCATGCTACCCCTATCAAACTTGCCGAATTTGAGGAATTTGCCGGAGCTATGGGCGCTGCTTTATTCGCTCAATCCAGAAATGTAATAAGTTGATAAAAACTTTTAATGAAATGACAGCAACCAACGATTATATAGAAACATGTCGGGAACTAGTGGACAGCGTAGCTGCTCAGCAGACAGCCATCCAAACAGCGGCTTCATGGTTTGCAGAATCCATTCTTAAAGGGCGTATGGTCCATGTTTTCGGATCTGGGCACA
>JANQPK010000319.1 GCA_028289505.1 Cyclobacteriaceae bacterium | reverse complement strand
CGAAACTGCGATACCGGTCGAAATCGGCACTTGCATGGGCATAGGTAATCACCCTTGGGGAACTACAAGCCATAAATAGTGCCACCAGCAACAGGACTCCTATGAGATTCCAGGGGAGCTTCATGCAGGAATTTAGTAAACAAAATCATGTCACCAAAAAGACTTATTCGCTTTAGTATTCCAGACTTGAAAAAAAGCCAAAGTCTACAACTATAACCTACTGTGAATTGACCCTAAGGGTTTTTTGATGATGAGCCGTCTTCTACTGTATAACAACTGGTTTTTTATTATGAAGTGCTATTCTTCGAACCAGTTACATGTACATGTATTTAAAATTTAAATAAATCCGCTAAAACTATGAATGAGCAACAAAACCAAAATTCCAGAAGAGGGTTCCTGAATTCCTTGGGTCTGGGAGGATTGAGCCTGGCTGGAATGGCTTTTGCCCCTATAGAAGAACAACTGGAATATACCACTCAAAAGGTCAACAGAAACTCCAGTCCGTCAGAGTTAAAAATTACGGACATGAGAATTGCTGAGATAAGTGAAGTGGTTTTCAGAACTCCCATCGTCAGAATATATACCAATCAAGGTATTATTGGTCATGGAGATGTAAGGGATGGGGCTGCTAAGGAGTACGCGCTCTTCTTAAAAAGCAGGCTCCTAGGTGAAAACCCCTGTAACGTGGAGCGACTATTCAAGATCATTAAGCAGTTTGGACACCATGGTCGTCAAGGCGGTGGAGTTTCCGGTGTAGAAATGGCACTATGGGATATCGTAGGTAAAGCATATGGTGTTCCGGTATATCAGTTGCTCGGTGGAAAGTATAGAGACCGGGTCCGGGTATACTGTGATACCACCGTATCAAACGACCCACAGGAATATGCCAAAAGGATGCAGGCCAGGATTGACAAGGGGTATACGGCGCTGAAAATGGATATTGGTATCCGATTATTACGTGATATTCCTGGTACCCTGGTTAATGCACCTGAAGGACCCTACGACCCCTATAAGTATGAATACAGGAATTATCGACTCACCCAGCATCCATTCACAAGAATGCAGGTTACGGAAAAGGGTGTGGACAAACTTTGTGAATTTCTGGAGGTTATGCGCAACCAGATTGGTTACGAAATTCCTATGGGTACTGATCATTGGGGCCATTTCGGTGTAAACGAAGCCATAAAGATTGCCCGGGCGGTGGAGAAGTACAATTTGGCTTATATTGAGGATATCATTCCATGGCACTACACCGATCAATGGAGAGAGATCACTACTTCAACCTCAACTCCTACCCAAACCGGAGAGGATATTTTCACCTTGGAAGGCGGCTTCACAGAGTTAATTGATAATAGAGCGGTAGATATCGTACATCCTGACCCTAATACTGCAGGTGGAATACTTGAGAGTAAGAGGATTGGTGACTACGCATCACTGCATGGAATAGGTTTTATGCATCACCATGCTGCAGGACCAGTGTCATTTTTGGGTTCAGTACATAGTGCTGCGGCCACCGAAAACTTCATGTGGTTGGAACACCACGCGGTGGATAAGCCCAAATGGGAAGATTTGGTTACTGGTATTGAGAAACCCATTGTACAAGATGGTTACGTCAAAGTACCGGAAACACC
The DNA here is from genome assembly GCA_028289505.1 of Cyclobacteriaceae bacterium. Classification (GTDB taxonomy): domain Bacteria; phylum Bacteroidota; class Bacteroidia; order Cytophagales; family Cyclobacteriaceae; genus SZUA-3. Next base: position 11,071 of record JANQPK010000319.1, on the reverse strand, counting down.
CGGAATTGGGGTCGAGTTGGATGAGGATGTGGTTAAGGAATTCTTAGTGGAAGGAGAAAAACTATTTGCTCCTACTACCGAATGGAATGAAATCCGGGCTAATGATAGGTTATGGAGCTAACCTCCTAGGCTAGAACCCTATACCGATCATATACGCATTGTATTTGAGTTTTTCAGATTTTTGTTCGATGTTAGGTATAGGATATTCTTAGCATGTAATATGGATGTTGAACTCCTGGTGTCAAATGATACCATATTAGGTGAGGGTCCCGTCTGGGACCATCGCAATAGGATTTTATACTGGGTGGATATCACCAGGGGACATCTCCAAGCCTACGACTATCTTACCGGAGGTAACCAGATTCATGAAATGGGGCAGTACGTGGGAGCAGCTGTGCCCACGGTTGATGGTAAACGACTGGTGGTGGCCCTTCAGAATTCCATTGTACTATTCGATCCGACCACCGGAAATCAGGAGATGCTTTGTGAACCGGAGCCGGGGAATATGGTGAATAGATTTAATGATGGCAAATGCGATCCCGCCGGACGATTTTGGATCGGTTCTACCCAGATCAACCACAAAGACCCTACCGGAGTACTGTATTGCGTAGATCCTCCTAATCAGTATCGATCAAAGTTGGATAATCTGTTGATATCCAACGGTATGGCCTGGTCATTGGATCAGAAATCTATGTATTTCATTGATAGTCCAACCCTGAGGGTTCAGGAATTCGACTATGACCTCCATACGGGGAATATTGGTTATCGAAAGGATGCCTTGGTGTTTGAACAGGAGGATGGAGTGCCGGATGGAATGTGCATCGATGCCACTGGAAATCTTTGGATAGCATTTTATGGTAAAGGAAAAGTAGCTTGTTACGATCCTAGAACCGGCACCAAACAGCATCAGGTAAGTGTACCAGCTAAGAATACCACCTCATGCTGCTTCGGCGGACCAGATTTGGATGTATTGTTCATCACATCTGCTAAGCGCGATGACCCAAATGGTGGTGGCTTGTATTTTTGCCGTCCAGGTGTAAGTGGTTTACCAGCAGACTTTTTTGGTCAAAAATCAAATTAATGCAGCAATTTCCAGTCAACATTAAGTTATGGGTTTTTTGGGGATGTATGCTGATCTTTTCCGCCTGTCAACCACCCTCAAGTCGGTATAACGTGCTTTTCATACTGGTAGATGACCTGGGACATGCTGATTTGGGTGCCACCGGTAGTACTTACTACGAAACACCGAACATAGATGGCATTGCCGAAGCTGGAATGAAATTTACCCAGGGCTATGCAGGTTCTCGTGTTTGCAGCCCATCAAGGGCCACTATAATGACTGGTAAATTTACAGCGCGACACGGAATTACCGACTGGATTGGAGCCAAAGCAGGTAGTGAATGGAGAACGCATGGCAGACATGACAAGTTGTTGCCCGCTTCATACCAACATCATCTGGATCATCAAGATACTACCCTGGCCGAAGCGTTGCGTTTAAACGGATATAAGACCTTTTATGCCGGCAAATGGCACCTGGGTAGTGAGGGTTCATACCCTGAAGACCACGGATTTCAAATCAACAAGGGAGGATGGGAAAAAGGTTCTCCAATCGGGGGCTACTTCTCTCCCTGGGAGAACCCCAGACTAGAAAACAGAATTAACGGTGAAAATCTCAGTATGCGTCTAGCGCAGGAGACGGCCAACTTCATCAGAGAGAATAAGGATTCCACATTCTTTGCTATGCTTTCATTCTATGCGGTGCATGGCCCTATTCAAACTACCAGACAGAAATGGGAGAAATATCGCAAAAAGGCGGCTGATGTAGGGATCGATTCAAGCGGATTTCGAATGGAAAGGGTACTTCCTATCCGTGAAGTCCAGGATAACCCTGTTTATGGTGGATTGGTGGAAACCATGGATGATGCTGTTGGAATTGTTTTGGAAGAACTAGAGGCGCTAGGTCTGATGGATAAAACTATTATTGTTTTTACCTCGGACAATGGTGGAGTAGCATCTGGTGATAACTTTTCCACTTCAAATCTGCCTTTGAGAGGAGGGAAGGGTTATCAATGGGAGGGGGGACTTAGGGTACCCTACTTAATCAAGGTACCTGGGCTAACCCCTGGTATCAGCGGTTATCCGGTGACTGGTGCTGATTTTTATCCCACAATTCTTGACCTTCTGGATTTACCACTAATACCCTTACAACATCAGGATGGAATTAGTCTCAAGCCAGTGCTGGATAAAAAGCAGAACCCGCCATCAAGAGCATTAGTTTGGCACTATCCACATTATGGCAACCAAGGAGGTAACCCATCTTCGGTAATCAGATCTGAAGACTGGAAGTTAATCCACTATTGGGAACAAGGTAATGAGGAACTGTATCAGATCAGCTCAGACTTGAGTGAACAGGAAGAGGTTAGCAAACAATACCCACAGGTGACTGAAAAACTAAGTAATCAATTACAACAATGGCTGGAGGACAGCCAAGCACGTTTCCCTGAGTTGGATCCGGATTATGATAGTATTGCTGCTCAACAACGAAGACATTACCTGGAGCAGGAGTTGTGGCCTGATCTGGAGGCGCAGCGGTTAGAGTACCTTTCCCCAGATTATCAGCCCAATCCAGATTGGTGGGGTAGTGAGCCTGTCTTATAGTTTCGACCTAGCTCAGGTATAACACTTTCCTTCGGATTTTAAGGCTGATGACATGTGCCAGTTCCCCTCCTGAATGCGGTCACCATATTGATGCTCTTCAGCTTGATTACTAAAATTTGAAAATGGTAAAACTGCTATCGAAGGGAAATTGGAAACCGCCATGTTTAATGCTTTGGGTTTTCGATAAGCGTGAACGCATTAATGGCGATCATCATAAATATGGCCATAATAATAACCAGGTTGCTGGTAAGAGGTTTCTTCTTGTAGTAGGGCAGCGGGTTTTCCCATGATGCCCTAGATGAAATCCGGGTAAATCCTGATGGCCCTTTTTCATATTTCCAAGCCATAAACATCGATATCAGGAATCCCAGACCCAATATTCCCAATACTTCGTATTGGAAAAGATCTAAAATTGCTACCAAGGGGGTCAAGCTCAGCAAAAGGCAACACATACATAGATATACCACGCCTATCCGATAACTCCTCGCCGTTTTATTTCGGCCCAGATTCGACCGGTAAGTCGTTTAACCGCCCCATCAATCACCGGTGGTAGCCCGTCACCACGTAAAGCGTAGGTCTTTACAGGATAGTCCACATTCTTTAGACGCAATTCACCTAAATAAAGTGTATGGATATCGGATTGACCTCTGGTTGCCTTTTGTACGGTTTCAGATAAATAAATGCCACCAGGTTCAGCAATGGCCTGAAGTCCGGAAGCAATATTGACACCGTCCCCAAAAACATCGTTTTTCTCAATCAGTATTTCTCCTAAATGGATACCAATGCGCAGTTCTAGTTCATGTTCTTTCAGCTGTTCCTGAATTTCCAATGCGCAGTACACAGCACCTGTGGCGCTGCTGAAGGTAGTAAGAGCGCCATCACCCATTTCCTTCAACCAATTCCCTTCAAACTCCCTAACCAAACGCTTTTGTACCGAACGGCTCAGGTGCACCGAATCCATGGCTTTGGCCTCATTTTTTCCCATCAGAGCAGTGTAACCCACTAAATCAGTGAACATGATAGCAGCCAGTCGTCTTTGCTTTGACATTTTTATTTTGGTTTAGATATCCACAATTCTTGGCAATAAATAAAAAACAGCTCTTGCAAAAATACTATATATCGTTATTTTACAAACGTTAACAGTGTAATCAAATTCCTTGTTGGAACTTTCATATTTATACTAATAATTGGTCTTTCATATTTCTAAGTATCTGGGATATGAAGATGTAACCCCCAGGTGGTATAAAAATTTTTGTATCTTATTCGGGTTACTTTTTTAAGCAGTGATTACCAACCAATAGCAAACATTATGGATCAACAGACTTTTGAGAGGATCAAAATGGGCGACAAAAAAGCACTTGCAAAAGTATATGAACAAAACAGAGATTCAGTAATCAATTGGATCACTCATAAACACAGTTGTTCGTTAGAAGAGGCTAAGGATATTTATCAGGACGCCATCGTGATCTTTTACCACAATGCAGCAAAAGGAAAAATTTCTTCTATAAACTTTAGTATTAGTTCATATCTGCACGAAGTAGTAAGACGGCAATTCTTAAATAAATTGAAAAAGGAGAGTAGGGTGCAGCGTGGATTCATAGATTTACTAAGGTCATCTGATGATTCCGATGCAGAAAATCAACAGGTCTTTGAAAGAAAATTAGAATTGGTACACCGTGCCTTGCAGGAATTGAGTGAAGCCTGTAAACAATTGATCAAATTGAAATACTTTGCCAACCTGGATATGCAAACCATATGTGATCAACTGGGGTACAAAAATCCAGAGACAGCAAAAAACTTAAAATATAAATGTATGCGCATACTGAGAAGGAAAGTCAATACTATGACCATGGGCATGCAAATTTAACTGCCATATGAAAAGTAAATTCCTAGATATGTTTGATAACTACTTTTCCGGGGAGCTTAGTGATCAGGAGAAGACCGCTTTTGAAGAGCATCTGAAATCCGATTCCAAAATGGCCGAAGCTTTTCAGGAGTACCAGGATCTTAGAAAAGGTATAGACTATTCCATCATGATAGGTTTGAAGCAAGAGCTACAGGAATTGGAATCAAGTTTCCCCCAAGTTGAATTGGAAGCGGATGTGCAACATAGAATAGATCCAGTATCCACCACAAATAAATTCCAGATATGGAAGGTGGCCGCAGCAGTGGTGCTGGTGTCACTCTCTGTGGGGGTTATATTTCAATTGCAGCAACCTTCCAGTCCCCAGGATCTCTTCAGCCAGCATTTTGAACCTGCGGAAAATCTATACGTTAGCATCAAAAGGGGGGACGATATTGAAGCCAATCCGTTGGTGCGGGCGTTTCAGGCCTATGAGGCAGAAGATTATACCATGGCCATGGCCGAGTTCGAAACGATCCTGGGGCAGGAAGAATATAAGGACAAGCATCCAATGGTACTCTATTATCTAGGTAGCGCACAACTGGCACAGGGTCAAGGTGAAGCTTCTATAGCCACCTTCGAGCGTTTTCTGGAGATCTCCCAAGACAATATAGTGCAGGCCAAATGGTATTTAGCGATGGGTTACCTGCAACAGAGTAGGGTGGGTGAGGCCACCTTGCTACTCAAGGAATTGAAACTGAGTGAAGAGTATGGGAACGATGCGGGCAGGATCTTAAGAAAGCTAGATTGATCGCCTAACACGAGTAATAATATATTAAACCTAAAAACTTAAAATTATGCCATTTGAAGGAACAAGCCAGGATTCAAGAGACCCTAATTCACCACAGTGGGGCTATTTAAAAGTAAAGGATCCAGATAAACAATTATTGTATCCTGCTAGAGATGAAAAATGGAATGAATATATAATGTTTGTTCATGATGAGGATAAGGATACTGCTGTCAGAACAAAGGAAACATCCTATAAGCAAGGAAATATCCAGAAAATACCGGCTAGGACAGATCTGGAATGTGTTATGGTTCCGGCAACCCTCACAATTGGAAATGATAAACAGCTAATTGAAAAAATAGACCAGGCAATTGAAGCTTGTGGTTCAGAAACCGATCAGAATATCATAGATGAACTAAAAAAGACACGTAAATACTTGGAGGGAAATAAGTTTGATGGAATTTCAATTCCCACATCAGGCAGGGTTCCAGATAAAACTACCTTATGGGTAGCTCTGGTTGTAGGACCTAAGTAGCAGTAATCCTTCTACGGAACCTTTTATTAATTAATACACCCAATACCATTAGTATCAGGAGAACTGGCAGCGCTAGTCTCACCCAGGATCGCTGTACCATCCTGTTGGTAGCTCCATGCACCACCATGGCAGACCAATAGTTAGGATGGGCTAGGTTGCCTGAATTGTCCTCAAGGTATTTCAGTTTTGCCAGGCGTAAGGCTTGGTCGATATCCATACCCTTACGAAGCTGTCTATAAAAATGCCCTAGGATTTCCGGGGTAGTTTTATCGCTTATTCTCCACAAGCTCATCACAGTAGTAGGGCAGCCCGCGTAAGAGAAAGCTCTGGACATACTATATACCCCTTCTCCCCTAAAATTTTTCCCAATACCAGATTCACAGGCACTCAATACTGCCAGTCTGGTATTCAACTGCAGATTATAAAGTTCATAGGTATATAGAGGGTCGGTGCCGTCCAGGTTATTAGCATCCCGGAACAGCAATCGGTTATTTAACCGGGAAACACTATCTGATATCCCATGAATGGCCAAGTGCACGATATCATGGTCCTGAGCATTTTCAAAGAATTGCTGTTTGGTGGCATTTGGTCCAGAGAAAAAGGATCCGCTTATCTGACTTTTTAAAAGTTCTATTTCCCTTCCGGTACCAGGTAATTCGTTTTTACCCACTACGTCGGTTGGGTAAGGATCGGAATGACTAAAACCCAGGACTTTCATGGTTTGAGATTCAATTTCCAAATCAAGGGCCCATAGGTTGGCAGAGTAAACATAGCTGGTGGGGACTTTACGCACTAGATAAGCTAAAGTGCCATAATCATGGTTATGGGCTTTAGGCAAACTTGTAACCAGCCCCTCGAATGGAATAAAACGCAATGGGCCATCAGCCGCAATAACTACCGGGCTATCTTCAAGCTTCACATCCTTAAATAATCTTTGATAAAGCCCATAAGCAGTTTGTACGTACTCTTGAAACCAGGTGGTTTGATTGGTGAACTTGGGCTCGTTTACTATATGATTTTGGTAGGTTGTAACCAGTTGCTGTAAAGAATCCACTGGTTGTTTGAAGAAGCTTATTTGGTTTTTCGTTAATACTACCGTAAACACGGTGCTGTCACCCCAGAAATAGTTTACAAATACCTGATTTTTTTCGGAAACTTTTTCTCGAATTGCATTTAGTTCTAGAGGTTCATTTTTGGTGGTAGAAGTATATAACGGGTATTGGGTTTGCAGGGATTCCCTAAATTGTTCCAACTCAACCGTTGCTTCAAACACCTGATTTTCCATTTCCAGTATTTTTCCTGGGTTTGGCGGATCTTGTTTTCTTTGAATTTCAAGGCCCCTGGAAAGGGCGGCATATCTGGTTTTTATAGTATTTTCAATATTTACCATGGAATCGGGGATTCCTACCATACGACTTTGTTGCAAATCACTGAAAGTATCAAACAATAAACGGGCTTTGCTTTTCTCCATAACAAAAAATGCTGCCTCAATAAAATCCTGGTTATCTGTTAGCTGGTAAAGTTGGTAACAAACATCTAGGGCATTTTCAAACACACCGTAATTATCTTCTGCCATAAGAAGCGTAGACCCCTCCAGTTGGTAGAGCCTCTGGTTTACGTCCATCAGTTCAATTGCCAGTAGCAAAGTGTTTAACGAAAGTTCCAAGGTGGTAAGCTCATGATCTCGGTCGTATAATCTCTTCAAAGTGTAACCTTTCAGATACAGGGCATTTAACAAACTACCGTCATCGTCTGCAACAAGCGATTCTTTGGTAGGGTTGGCATGCGGGTGGAAACTGTTAAACACCGGTCCTGCAGCGGCCACAATGGACTGTTGATAATTGAGCAGTGCTGAATCTAGCTCTCCCAGTTGTAGATAATAAGTGCCTTTTTCACGAAGGCTACCTGATGTTCTGAAATGCTTTTCCCCGTATATCTGTTGGCGTAGGTTTACGGCCTTGGTTAGAAAAAACTCCGCCGAATCATAATGGGTAAGCTGGTAATAGTTGATGCCAATATTCTGGTAAACTAGAGTTATCTCATTCTGGTCACCTAGTTTCTCATATAGCTCTAGTGAACGCTGGTAATATTGATGAGCACTGTCATATTGCTGAATTTGAGTATAAACATTGGCCACTGAATGCAGGCAATTTGCCAGATTTGTCAATTGGGATTTACTTAACGGTTGGTGGTCCAACCAAATCCTGATGGCTTCATTGTTATAATCTAAGGAAGCCCGGTGATGGTTTTTATCCTCTTTGATATTAGCCAGAGAGTTATAACAACGAGCCTTTTTGTTAAAATTGTTTTCAAAAAAGGTGAGCGCCTTGATCCCGTAAATTTCCGCTCTTTCCAAATCCCGCAATGCTCTGTAGGTGGTAGTTAGATTATAATAGGTATCTCCGAGTTCCTGAGAATTATGACATCCCGCTTGCAGCAATATATCAACAGCTTTTGACAACTGGTTAATAGCGTTAAGGTTTTGGTCATTATACCAATACATATCACCCATGGCAATATATTCCCAGGCAACATCAATATGATGCTCTCCATAAAGTGCTAGTCGTATCTCCAATGCTTTATTATAGGCGACTAATGCTTGATCGAACTGTCTACCCCAATCATAGCAACGACCTATTAAAAAATATACTTCAGCTAGATCAACAGGGTTACTTTTGAGGTGTTCTTGGATAAGGTTTAGATTTTGTTTCAGTATGATTATTGCAGTATCTGGTTCATAGCCTATTCGATAACTATCAGCAATGCGATTCCTACTTTTTAAAACCCCTTCCCAGTTGTCCTCCTGGTGAAACCTTTCCAATGCCGATCGATATAATCCTACAGCCTGATCGAATTTCTCCATCTCCCATAAGGAATCCGCCCTGCTTAAATAGGAATGCTTATATGATAATTCCCAGTAGTCAGCACACGGATCAATGGGACTGGTGTGGCTGCTATACTGGGAATATCCGCAAAAATAAAGCAGTGAAAGTAGTACAATCGATGATGACAGCCGGTACATAACGATACTGGTGTAAGTGTATAATTTAAAGATTTTTACCGGCCCAGCATAGTACCCATCAAGTAGAAATGGATATATTGTCTGTGTTATAGCAAGAAATCAGACATGGTTCAATCAACAAATCCGCGAATTGCCAACTTTACCATAAACCTTTTTCTGTTTTGCCTTATCATCCTCATTTTAGTGGTAGCCAAGAATTTCCTGGTTCCAATAGCTTGGGCCTTGTTGATTAGTCTTTCTTCTTTGAGGTTTTTGGAAGGTTTGCACAAGAAGTATAGAGTGAAATGGGGGTTGTTGGTACTAGTTCATTTGGTGCTAGTGTTATTCATCATTCTAGGTATTGTGATTTTTCTGTTTGCCGAGGTAAAGGCTATAATTGAGAATTCACCGGAGATTGATGAAAAGTTGATTCAAATCGATCATAATTTTAGAATGTGGCTCAGTAGCTTGGGAGTGAACACACACGAAATGTTCAATATTAGGTCCCTGGCCAAAAGGTTGTCAGATTTTTCTGCCTATCTGGTTCAGTTTGTGGGCAACGTTGGTCACGTTTTCGGAGATATATTTTTGAGCCTGATTTATTCTTTTTTCTTTTTGTTTTACAAAGATATCTTAACCAGATTTTTTGTGATGAAATATCATGATCGTAATAAATTGCAGAGAATAAAGGGTATTGCCGACAGCTCCCTGGCGGTGATCAGCGACTATCTCTTTGGTACCCTAATCATGACTGCTTTAATGGGTATTATGATTTATATTCTGCTATTAGTAGTTGGTATCAGGTATGCCCTGTTTTGGGCAGTTTTCGCGGCACTGCTGAACCTGATTCCTTACATTGGCAATGCCATAGCACTGGTGGCGTTGGCTGGATATGCTTTATTAACCAAAGACAGTTTATGGTATCCCGTTTTGGCAGTTGGCATTTTGTTTCTGGCCAATACCATCCAGGAAAATATTCTCAGACCACTGATCGTAGGCGATAAATTGAGTCTCAATGCTCTGACGGTGTTTATATCAGTAGTAGCGGGCGGTATGCTATGGGGAGTTACCGGTATGATAGTGTTTATACCCATTGCTGGAATAATCAAAATCATCCTGGAAAGTCGAGAACAAACCAGACCGTATTCACTATTTTTTGGTGAACCCAAACCACGGTGATACTGGGGGAAATAACAAATCACAAATAACAAATGACAATTGAGCTCCAAGAATCTAGTTCCAAAACCTGCACGATTCTTGGGATTTGGTAATTGGAATTTAGTTGTATTTTGAGATTTGGCAGTTGCCATGCTTTGGCATGGCCTAAAAAGCTTCATTGACACCAAAGTAGAAGCCGCTGTTGTCGTCCTTACCTATTCCAACGTCCAGTCGCAACACCGTGTTTTGATCTTTAGTAAGCTTAAATCTTATCCCACCTCCTACACTCGGTTTCAGGTCTTCCAAATACTCTCCGGGTAGGTCTGCAACTTCGCCTACCAGTGCAAAGCCTGCCAAGGTCCACCTGGGGTGAAACTTATGACGATATTCACCCTGTAATACGTACTGGTGATCGTCGATAAATCTGCCTCTGAAATAACCCCGAGCCCGTTCACCACCGCCAAACCAGGCCTGTGCCTGGAATGGGATTTCACCAAAGGTGTTTTCCGAGTAGGCCTGAAAAGCCAGGATACCGCGGTCACCTATTGGTAGGTAGGTCCGAAGATCAAAAATAAACTTATTAAAGCTGGAAGTAGCTCCAAGTATTTGGCTTGAAAATCGGGCGTTTAATTGTAAAAAATGCCCCTTGGTAGGAGCTTCCACAATATCCCTGCTATCGAGATTAAATACTACACCCAATCCACTTACGATGGCATCATCCGAACCTAGAATATCTTCTGCATCCAGTATGCCTCCTTCTTCCACCATGGTAACATCGTGATTCTGGAAATGGTATTCAAATCCGAAATTGAGGTAGGGGGGTAGTCTCTTCAGGAATCGGGCTTGTAACTCTAACGATGTCATGTCGTAGGCCTCTTCATTCTCAGCAGGGGTTAAATTTCCAATACCCCAAAAGCTATTGGGAAATATTCTGTACTTCAGTATGGTATCCAAAAAGTAATTTCCACGCTCCAGGTAAATTTGCGGTTTGGCTTCGAACATAAACTGTTCCTTGGTGGTGTAAATAGCGCTAACAAACATGTTAGAGACCCTGGCATTGTATATATTGGATTTGGTTAACAGGAACAT
>JANQPK010000317.1 GCA_028289505.1 Cyclobacteriaceae bacterium | reverse complement strand
GTCAACCCCAGCTTCCGACCTATTCATATTTCTTAACTGTACCTGAAAGAAGCAACATCCTGGCAGCTATTCATTTTGATGTTAACGGTAAGCATGCTGTAAGTCAGCGATACGCACCATTTGGGTCCATTATCAGTGGCTCGTTGAGTAAAGAGGTGGCAGGTTACTTCCTTGCTAGTGTTTTTGAAGACCTGGAAGAACGGCAGATAGAGAAAATATCAATTTATCATCCTTCACCTTGTTATGGGGTTCCACCGGTATGGGAAGAGGTATTGAATGAAGCTGGATTTTCCGGTCGAGGTACAATCAACCATCATTTGGTAGTAGATAATAGGCTATTCAGCCAGAAAATTCACAAAATGGAGCAACGAAAACTTGCAAAATCTGTCGACTTCGAGTTCCGAATCCAACCACATGATCAACTGCGTATAGTTTATGACTTTATTCTTGATTGCCGAATACAAAAACATCAGGAATTATCGTTATCCTATGAACGATTGGCAGGTGTTTTTAACAGGTCCAGCGACAATTTTTTAATATGTACAGTTTTTTCTGGTACTAGGATGGCTGCCGCCTCCATCATTATCAAAGTTAACCCCAATTGCTGGTATCAGTTTTATCCTGCTCACCACTGTGATTTTGACAAACAGAGTCCCATGGTTTTCCTGACTTCCGAATTATATGGTTATGCCAGGAACCAAGGCATCAATATTATTGACTTGGGTACTTCAGAATTAAACGATCAACCAATTGCTGGACTGTTAAAATTCAAAAGCCATCTGGGAGGGATTCCCACCCAGAAAACATTGTATACTAAAACATTGAGCAATTGAGTAATCAAAAGAAAAACGTTATATCGGAGGCTCGCAAGCGTCTATTGACTCAAAAGGATGTTGTTTACACCGTGCGTTGCAATGGCACCCATTGTGATTGTAGTCAATTCGGAATTGATTGCCGACGGGGCTTTTTTTCTCTTTGGCTTCAAGCGGTGTATGGCATATACTTTGCAAAAAAACTTGATACTACCAGCTACATTGATTTTGGGGATAAACCTTATATGTATTCCGATCCTGCACAGTACCAAGGGGAGCTCAACTTTTGGAATTACTATTACGAACAGGGTAACAAACCGGAAGGTAGAATAATACCCAATGAGCAATTTGAAAACTACCCCTTAAGGATCTGGAAGCGAAATCATCTTAGGAAAGTGCATCAATCAGTAGTCAAAAATTTGATGCTCAATAACCAAGTCAAGTCTTATATTGAAAACTTGCTTTCTTTATTTAAGGAATTCCGAACCCTGGGGGTACATATTCGGGGAACGGACCACCCGGATGAGGTTCCCAAAGTACCCTTTGATAGATACCGGACAATCTTAAAGGCGCACTTAAAAAGCTACCAGAAGATATTTGTAGCTACCGATGAGCAAGCATTATTGGAATCACTGCAGGATGAATTCGGTGATCGTTTGGTGTTTCAATCGGCCATCCGTGCTGAAGGTAACCAAGCGATTCATACTGATCTAAGTATACAGGATCGGTACCGTTTAGGGTTAGAGGTTCTCGCTGATTGCTATGCACTAGCAGGTTGTGATAAAGCGATTCTGGTACACAGTAATGTAAGCTATGCTTCATTATTGTTAAATCCTGAACTAAAATACAACCTGCTGGAGACTAAGGAATCGTTGTCAAAACGCTTAAAGACTGAATTACTTTACACTTTGGATCATTGGGGGATCCGAAGAATGTGACTTAAATTCGATCATGTGGTCCCTGAAGCCTTACAAAAGTCCACCAAGTACCTGTCCTAGCTGTAAGTCGGATAATGAAGGTTTCGGAACCTGGCAGTTCACTGGATTACACCTTTTGGGAATAGGACGTTGTACCAATTGTGGTATCAAGTACTATCATAACTGGCCCGTTGGTCATGGTGTGGATTTCCCCATATCATTCGATGATCAAAGCAGTAGTAGGTATCCCCAAAAATCCAAAAAGTGGTTGGCAGAACCATTAATAACAGCCATAAGAACTGGTTCAAATACTACTGCTTCGGTGGAAAGAATGGTAAGACAAACCATATCCGATGTACTGCTTCTAAATTGCCTGGATCCATGTTATGGCCACATTTTATGGAAGCTATTTAACGCTATTTATTACCAGGATTTGGAAGATTCCCAGGGAATAATTGTGCTTATACCTGCTAATTGTCAATGGCTGGTTCCGGATTTTGTGGCAGAGGTTTGGAGTGTAGATATTGAAATAGATCTATTGGGACTACCGATACCCCAATTAGATGATTTTATTAGGGAAATGACCAATCAATATGACTCCATGCACATTTTGCCTGCATCCACTCATATAGATCATGGTAAATTTGACCTAAAGCCGTTTCTGAGGATTGATAAATTTGATTTGGTAAGTTTCAGTAAGCAACAAGTTTGTATCACTTTTATCTGGAGGCAGGACAGGTTCTGGCTGAGTTCCACTATTGGAGAGTGGCTCAACCTAATTGCTATCAAGTATTCCCAGGCCTGGATTAATCAATGGTTGGCAAGAAAGCAATTGCAGAAGATCAAACAAGTGGCTGATTTGGTACTTGAGCAAATACCTAATGCTAAGTTTAAGGTTACCGGATTAGGGACCTATGGTATATTCCCTGAATATTTCAACGATTTGAGGCAAAATCGACCAGATCCAAAGACCGAGATTGAATGGTGCAGCACCTACCAGCAAAGTCAATTGGTTATTGGGGTTCATGGTTCAAATATGTTAATTCCAACTGCGTTAGCAGCTGGGTTTATTGAACTAATACCGAAATCAAAGCTACCTTTTATTACTGAAGACATATTAATGAAACACCCAGCACGGTTTCAGACATTCCTGGGCCGCCACCTTGATTTATTAACTTCAGCTAAGCTAATTGCAGCACACGCTATCTCGATGATCAAGGATTTTGATTATTTGTACAAGCATACCCTGGCAGAGTCATGAAACAGCCGTTGGTTTCCATCATTATTGTCAGTCACAACCAAGGTGATTTTGTGCAGGATGCTATTGACTCTGCATTAAACCAAACCTACCCAAACATCGAACTTCTGATAATTGATGATGGTAGTAAAGATCAAACCCAGCAGCTGATTAAAGCGGTGTCAGCAGATTGCAAGAGTATCCTGATCGCGGAATCAATTGGATACTGCAAGGCATTCAATCGTGGGTTCTCAGAATCAAATGGGCGCTATATCATCGATTTGTCTGGAGATGACATATTGATGCCCAGCAGGGTGGAGGAAGGTGTGAACAGCCTTCAGAGCAGTGGTGCTGGGGTTGATTTCTGCGATGCATACTATATAGACCGCCAGGGGTCCGTAATGGGTACACACTATAACAGGGATTCCTCAGGCCAGTTGTTGGATAAGGTAGCCAGCGGGAATATCTTCACAGACATATTAGAGCGATATTTTATCTGTACTCCAACCATGATGGTAGATCGACAGGTACTGAATGTTCTTGGGGGATATGATGAGAGCTTGTACTACGAAGATTTCGATTTTTGGGTACGTTCAGCGCGTGATTTCCAATATTGCTTTACTGATAGATTGTTGGTGAAAAAACGAGTCCACAGTTTATCCATGTCCAAATTTCAATATCTTCCCAATAGCAAAATGCTGGATTCCACTCTTCGAGTTTGTGAAAAGGCATTTGAACTTTGCCGTTCACCAGAAGAATTAGAAAGCCTGGCAGTTCGTCTTAAATATGAATTGCGTCAGGCCATAATCAGCAACAATTATGAACCCGCTAAGGGGTTATATGAATTGTTGTGCGAAGTTAAACCTGAATCACTGTTGCTTCCGGTATGGTCCCTGCTGATATCACTGGGCTGGGACTTCTCTTTCCTCACTCGATTCTTGGGTAGAGCACGCTAGCGTCGGTTGTCTTCATTTTCGAGCATGCTCAGGTAACTGAGATATCTGGATTCTGGTATAGTGCGGTTGATTTGGGCGATAATAGCACATCCGGGTTCATGGGTATGGGTACAATTGTGGTACTTGCAGTTGCCTAATAAAGCCCTCATTTCGGGAAAGTAATGACTCAGTTCCTCTTGCCCTATTTCCATAAGTCCCAACTCCTTAATACCCGGTGTGTCTATAATGAAGGAGTCTCTATTTAAAGTGAACATCTCAGCAAAAGTGGTACTATGCACACCCTTTGACGAAAACCCAGAGATAGGGTTTACCTTTTGATCAGCTTCAGGAATAAGCAAATTCAACAGCGTAGATTTACCTACTCCGGAGTGACCTGAAAGTAAGGAGGTTTTGCCGTTCAACTGACTTCTTAAGTTATCAATCCCAATATGCTCGGTGAATGAAGTGGCTAGTGTACGGTACCCAATGTTTTCATAGGTTTCCTGTATATCATCCAACTCTTTCAACTGAGACTTCTTGTATTGATCAACCTTGTTGAAAACTATCAATGATGGAATGCGAAACGTCTCTGCGGACACCAGATACCGATCGATAAAACCTAAGCTGGTTTTGGGTTTGCGCAAGGTAGCAATGATGATTGCCTGATCAATATTTGAAGCCAAAATATGTCCAATTTCAGGATGTTTTACCGAAGCCCTGATTAGATAGTTCTCCCTGGGCAGGATTTCGTTAATTATGTGGGTATGCTGATGATCGCCAACTTCTACTATTACCCGGTCACCCACCGCAATAGGATTGGTTACTTTTAAATCCTGGGCTTTGAATTTGCCCTTTAACCTGCAGCGATAAAGACAGCCGCTATCATCCCTCACTTCATACCAGGAGCCGGTCGTTTTTACCACCGTACCCTTCATCCTAACTGGAGTTCATGATGCACATATTCTAGTATAATCTCGGTAGCACCGGTATTTTTCTGGATATAGTCAGCGCAGGCTCGACTAGCGCTTTGGTAGCTGTTCTCATCATTTTCCAATTTGCTATAACCCTGGTATAATTCCTTACTATTTCCAATGGCAAAAGCGCCGCTGGTATCAACCAAAGCTTCGGCCTCAATAAATTTCTGATAGTTGACATTGCCGAAAAACAAAGGCAACCCAAAGGCAGCAGGTTCTAGGATGTTGTGTAGGCCTTTACCAAAAGCTCCTCCAATGTAGGCATATTTACCGTACTGATATAGTTTGGACAGG